>SKSR01000244.1 GCA_007122885.1 Gemmatimonadota bacterium | reverse complement strand
GGGGAACCCACGATCTCCCCTTTCGCGAACTTGTGGTACTCCACCTTGGCGCTCCTGTACTCCACCCCCTTCTCCCGGCACTCCCGTTCCGTGAGCCCTACCGACCCGATCTCCGGGTGGCCGAAGACCGCGTGAGGGTTCGTCCGGTAGTCCACCGTTTCGTTCGCCCCCTGGGAGTTGCGGTAGGCCAACTCACCCTCGTAGCTGGAGGTGTGCTTGAACATGGCCTGACCGATGACGTCGCCGTAGGCGAAGATGTCCGGGTGCGTCGTCCGGAGGTGATCGTCGACCTGAATCCAGCCGCCTTCGTCCACTTCCACGCCGGTCCGCTCCAGCTCCAACGCCTCCGTGTTCGGCCTCCTCCCGGTGGCCACCAGGAGCGCGTCTCCGGCCACCGTCCGACGCTCCCCGTTCACCTCCACCTCGAGCCCCACCTGCCCTCCGTTTTCGAAGGCTCGACGGACGTCCGCTCCTAGCACCAGCTCCACCTTCCGCCCCATCTCTCGGGTGAAGAGCTCCCCGATGTCCTCGTCCTCCCGCAGCAGCTCCTCGCCACGGTCGACGATCGCCACTTCGGTTCCCAAGGTCTCGAAGAAGTGGGCGAACTCGCACCCGATGTATCCGCCCCCGAGGACGACCAGGCTCGAGGGCTGCTCGGTGAGCTCCAGCACGGATTCGTTCGTCCAATACTCCACCTGGTCGAGGCCGGGGATGGAAGGGACCGCAGGCCGAGCACCCGTCGCCACGAAGATCCGGTCCCCGGTGAGGGTGCGACCGTCCTCCATCTCCAGTACCTTCTCCTCGACGAACCGGGCCCGCCCGTAGAACGGGGTGAAGGCGCTCTCCACCCACCCTCGGACTCCCTTCCCGCGGCGGGAGCGGGCGCCCCGCACCTCCTCCAGGATTCCGGCGAAATCCACCTTTACGCTGGATTGGTCCAGGTGAATCCCGTGCTTCTCGGCTTGTCGGACGGTCTTCAGCACCTTGGCCGACTCGATGAGTCCCTTGGTGGGAAGGCATCCCCGGTGCGTGCAGGTCCCTCCCAGGCCATCGGGTTGGGCGTCGACGAGAGCCACGGACTCATCGTCGGCCTCGGCAAAGTAGGCGGCGGTGAGACCACCGCCGCCTCCCAGGACCACCACGTCGAAGTGTTGAACAGAGCTCATTCGGAAGACTCCTCAGGGTCTTGAGTCGGAGGCAGAGGTCGCCGATCCGGGCTCCCTCGACCAGGAATTCAGTTGGGTATCCCATGCGGAATTCCCCGGGGAGCGTCATGGTTCCAACGATCTACCGCCCTCTGCTCTCCGGGTCGACCGGCCCGTCACACCGCACACGGAGGTATGTCCCCCAGGGGTCGGCGACCCGGACACCATCTCCCTCCCTTTCGACGGAGTGACCGGCTTCCTCCAGGCTCACCCGGACGGCTTCCACGGCTCCTGGAGACGGAAGACGAAGCTCCCACTCGAGGAGGCGAGCTTCGTTCTCCTCGGGCGGTGGTGCCCCCCGAGCCCACGTGTTCACCGCCAGGTGGTGGTGGTAGCCTCCGGCCGAGAGAAAGAGGGCCCCGGGATAGCTCCATACCACCTTGTCGAGCCCCAGTCCCTGGTGGTAGAAGCGCTCCGCCCGCTCCAGATCCCCCACATGGAGGTGGAGGTGTCCGATCCGGGTTCCTTCCGGCACACCGGCCCATGACCCCTCACCCCCGGCCCGGATGACGGCTCCCAGGTCCAGAGGGTCCGTGGCCATGATGAGCTGGCGGCCCTGGCGCTTCCACGAGGAGCGAGGCCGGTCCGCATACACCTCCACCCCCAGCCCGTCGGGATCCCAGAGGTAGAGGGCTTCGCTCACCCGGTGGTCCGACGCAGCAAAGGGCTCGTCGATCCGCGTCAGATGCTCGGCAAACCAGCCCAGGTGGCGTCGACCGGGGAGAAGGATTGCGAAGTGGAAGAGGCCGAGCCTCCCGCCCCGAGGCACCGGAGCGGCACCGGGCCTCTCGTGGAGCTCCACCAATGGCTCCGTTCCGCCCCCGGCGAGGAGCTTGGCGTGCCCGCCGTCCTCCTCGAGAACCTCCGGCCCCAGAAGCCGGCCGTAGTAGTCCAGGGAACGCTGCAGATCGGCCACCTGAAGCCGGACCGGACCGAGGCGCGTCTCCGGAGGGAGTTGGTGCCCGTTGGGGGAAACCCCGTAGGGGCGGGTCCTTCGGCTGGCGCCTTGATCGTCCATGGTCCGGGCCTCCCAACCTCCGTACGTCCGGCGATCTCGTCGGTTCCGGAGCTGTAGGCCACGACCGACGGTGGAGAGGCCGGGTTCCGAGGTCCTCCAATGTGGATTCCCGTGCCAGCCAGCGTGCTCTCTCGCTCTTCGAAAGCGCCAAAGGCTGGACCCGCCTGCATCACCTCCACCTAACCCGAGGCGAAGGGACACGGGCCTGCCGGGCCGCCTTCTGAATCGCCTTTCAGCTCATGAACAAAGGGGAGAAAGCTCGGGCTCGAGGGTGGCGGGTCTCGTCGCTTTCTGGCCCTTCGGCTATTCTATCTGGACCAGAGTTCGGTCCGGGAAGCCGGCCCGTGGCCACCGAGCGGGGCAGCGCCACCCGAAAGCTGCCGTTCAAGCTCCACCGGCTCCTGACCCCGGCCCGGTTGGACCTGTAGAAGGGTGAGTCCGAAGCCCCTCCGGAACGGCGGGTGGGCTGGGGTCTATCACTGGATCCGGGGCCGAACCCGCGGCCCCGCGCCGGGGAACCCTCGATCCGGCCCCGCGGGTACCCCAACGACAGCGTTCCAGGGCAGGCCTCACCAAGGAGGCGATCATGGCCCGGTGCGAGGTGTGCGGCAACGACTACTACCTCTCCTTCGAAGTGATCACCCAGGGGAACCGCCACGTATTCGATTCCTTCGAGTGCGCCATCCACAAGCTTGCCCCAGTCTGCGAGCATTGCGGCGTGAAGGTGGTGGGTCACGGGGTCGAGGCGAACAACGCGATCTACTGCTGCGCCCACTGCGCCAGGCAGGAGGGCGTGGAGGGCGCAGCCGACCACGTCTGAGGGGGGCTCGGCGGGACTCCCCGACCCGGAGCGGCCTCCAGGTCCGCCCGCGGCCCCACCCGCGAAGGCCAGCCGCCCGGCCCCAGCCCTCTTTCCGGCCAGCCTGCTAGTGTGGTGTCGCAGAAGTCCCGTGAAGCACCGAGAGCGTCGAAGCGCCGCTCCAGCAAGGCGCGACGACGAGGCATAGCAGCGCTACGTCGAGGAGGAGCAACACAGCTGGAGCGG
>SKSR01000200.1 GCA_007122885.1 Gemmatimonadota bacterium | reverse complement strand
TGGGTGATGGACAGTGACGGCTCCAATGCCATCCAGCTTACGCACTTCGGCGGGCCTCTCACCAGTTCGCCCCGGTGGTCGCCGGACGGGGAGTGGATCACCTTCACCAAAAACCTGGGCTACGAGTACCACATCTACCGGATCCCGGCGGAAGGGGGGCAGGAGGAGCGGATCACCGACCTCCGGGGAGTGAACGGGGGCTCCAATGCCACCGGACAGACCCGAGGGATGCACTTCTGGCACCCGGACGGGGAGCGGATCGTCTACTACCACTCGAGCCCGAGCCGAACTGGTGACGTCTGGATCCGAGCGGCCGACGGGAGCGACGAAGGCCGGCAGATCACGGACCACCAGCATTCGGCCCTGGCCGACCGGGACCTCTTCGTCTACCCGGAGCTCATGACGTACACGAGCTTCGACGGGCGGGAGGTTCCGGCGCTCGTCTACAAGCCGGAGGGTGCCGAGGCGGGCGACCGCCTACCCGGGCTCTTCTTCTTCCGGGCCAACTCCAGCGGCCAACATCCCATGCAGTGGCACCCGTACGTTCAGTACTTCGTGAGCCGGGGATACCTGGTCTTCGCGCCCAACTTCCGGGCGAGCACCGGGTGGGGACGGGACCACAGAATCGCCGGGTACCGGCACGGAGGAGACCACGACCTCCGGGACGCCTTCATCGGGATGGATATCCTGAGCGGAGAGGGGTGGGTCGATCCGAACCGGGTGGGCATGTTCGGCGGATCCACCGGCGGCTTCTACACGACCGCGGCGGCCACCAAGGATCCGGAACGGTTTAAGGCGGGGGTGGTGTGGTACGGATCCACGGACAACGTGACGCTTTCCAGCTACGGGACCATGGAGGGTTGGAACCGGTTCATGATCGGGGATACGCCCCTGGAGAACCCGAGGAGCTACTACAACCGGTCCATCATCTACCATGCGGACCGGGTGGACGTCCCCCTTCTCTTCCTCTACGCCCAGGGTGACGGGGCGGCCCGGTTCCAGCAGATCGAACAGTACGGGGTCCAAGCCGAGATCCACGGCAATTGGTACGACTGGGTGGTCTATCCGGAGGAGCCCCACGGGTGGTACCACTACCGCCCCGAGACCACGGGCCAGATGTTGGAGATCATGAGCGGGACCTTCGACCGGTTCGTCATGGGCCACGATCATGATGTGGAGACGCTGGCCGCCCAGCAGCGGGAAGGGGTGCAGTTCGCCCGGAACCCCACCATCGACCTATGGAACCGGATCGTACACGGCCAGCCGGATCCGGTAGCGGAGGAGTAAGGGGCGGCAGGCCGGCGAGGTGAAAAAGGAGGGGGGCGGGGTCGGAGCGAATCCGGCCCCGCCCCCTTCCGCTTGATGGGGGGAGGTGATCCGTTCGGCGCCGCCGCGGCCGGTTGGTAGCCGGCGCACCCCCGTCAGTGCGATGCGTCCGTCCCCGGCGACGGTGCCGGAGCGTCGCTTCCCTCCAGCAGGTCGGGAAGTTCTTCCTCGGACACCGGGTGTCGCCCTCCGTCGGTGGCCTCCATCCAGCGGAGGAATTCGTCGGCGGCCGCCTCCGAGAAAAGGATGGGCCTGCCCTTCCGTCCCTCGATCCAGTGGGCGTCGGCAACGTTGAAGGCCCGGACGAAGACGGGCACCTCCCGGGCGTAGGCCAGGAGGGGCGCGTTGTCCTGGGCCCGCCGGAGCATGGAGACCACCACCCGGGCCTGGTCCGCGCCCGCTTCCCGCAGGACCTCCACATCGGAGGCGTCGCCCCGGATGGCGTCCACCCCCGATTCCTGGAGGTGCTCTACCAGGGCAGGGTCCTCGTCCACCACCACCACCGGGTAGGGGCCCACGATGAGGGTTTCCAGGAGCGAGACGCCTCCGCTTCCGCAGCCCACCAGAAGGACGTGGTCCCGGGGGCGTTCTGCTCCGGTTCGCCGGGCCCGGAAGGGGTGGATCCTCATGAGCGCCCAGGTCACCCGGTCCGTGGCCACCACCGGTGTGAGGATCATGGTGAAGAGGGTGGTCAGGACGATGAGGGTGAAAACCTCGGGGCCCAGGTGGCCCAGGGCCACTCCCTGGAGGCCCACCACCAGGGAGAACTCGCTGGTCTGCGAGAGGAGGAGGCCTCCCAGGAGGGCCGACCGGGCGGTGAAGCCCGCTCGCTCGGTGACCAGGGCCACCAGGGGTGGGGTGATCACCAGGACGGCCACGGCCAGCGCCACGGCCTGAAGGACGACCGCCGGATCCGGGACCACCAGGAAGCCGCCCAGCGCGGTGAAGAAGAGGGCCGAAAAGAAGTCCGAAAGGGACTTGAGCTGACCCCGAACGAGACTGCTCACGGGGAAGCTGGAGAGGGCCACTCCGGCGAAGAAGGCCCCGGCCACCAGAGGAAGCTGGAAGAGCTCGCTCAAGCCCAGGAAGAGGAAGAGCACGCCGAGGACCACCAGGAGGAGGGTTTCCTCGTCGAAGCTCACCCGCTCGATGGTCCACGGCCCTACCCAGCGGAGGAAGATCCAGGAGAGGCCCATGAGGGCCAGGGTGGCCAGCAGACCGAAGGCGACGGCCTCACCCCCGTCGGGAAGCCGGGTGAGCACGGGGATCGACAGGATCACCAGGAAGTCCTGGAGCAGGAGGACGCCGATGACTAACCGGCCCACGGGCTCGAAGAGCTGGCCCCGCTGCTGGAGCAGTCGGACCACCACCAGGGTGGAGCTGGCCGTGAGGGCCAGGCCAAGGTAGACCGCGGCCTGGACGTCGAAGCCCAGGAGCAGGGTGAGGCCCACCCCGGCTCCCCCCAGAGCCACGAACTGAAGGAGCCCCACCTGGAGAGCGGCCTTCTTGTGGCGGCCCACCCGGCCCGGGTTCAGCTCGATTCCGGCCACGAAGACCAGGACCGTGAGCCCCAGGACCAGGGCGTCTACCAGGAGGTCCTCGTCGATGAGCCCGGGTAGGGTGGCCACGAACCCCATCAGGATGAGAACAGGGATCGCCGGGACCCTGAGCCACTTGGACAGGGCGAAGCCGGCCGCTGCGGCGGCTAGGAGGAGGGTGATCCCGGTCATCGGCCGAAAACCCCCGCGTCCCGGAGGGCCAGGGTCATCCGGTCCAACCCCACCCGCTGGGAGTCGATGAGGAAGCTGGGCTCCAGCTCCCGCGCCTCTTGGGCGGCTTCCTGATCATAGGAGTGGATTGCGCACGGCACGCCCACCGCCCGGCAGCGGTAGACCAGAAGACGGTTCGTGTCCTCGATGCGGAGGGCGGAGACCAGGAGCCGGGAGCGCGTCAGATTCGCCTCCTCCAGCACGGAGAGGTACTCGGCGTTCCCCAGAAGCGTTGCGCACGGAAGCCCTTCCAACTTCCCGGGGTCCGTGTCCACTGCCAGGACGGTTTCCCCCTTTCGGAAAAGGTCCTCCACCACCCTTCGGCCCAGGGAGTTCATCCCCACCACGATGACGTGGTCCCGCCATCCCCCCTCCTCTTCCGGGGCTTCCGACTCACGGGCGCCGAGGAGGCGGAGGACGCCGGATTTTCGGACCCACCCGTAGAGCTGGTGGTTGAAGAGGATCATGTAGGCGGACACGGCGATGGTGATGAGCCCCACCACGGCGATGAGGGAGAGGACGGACTGGTCGATGAGGCCGGCGGCCAGGCCCATGGCCGCGAAGATGAAGGAGAACTCGCTGATCTGCGCCACCGTCACGCTGGTCAGGAACGAAGTCCGCTCCCCGTATCCCATCCGGCTGATGATCAGGATGAAGATGAAGGGATTCCCGATGAGCACGAAGAGGGAGAGGATGAGGGCCGAGTCCCATGCTTCAGCCGCCGCCTCGAACTCCATCTGCATTCCCAGAGAGACGAAGAAAACGGCGATGAAGAAGTTCATGAGCGGGTGGACCCGCCGCTTCAGGTCATGATTGTAAGGGAGTTGGGCCAGGCTGATTCCGGCCAGAAAGGCTCCGATCTCCAGCGAGAGCTCCATGGCCTCCGCTCCCATGACGAAGAGGAAGCACCAGAAGAGGCTCCAGAGGAACAGGGACTCCTGGGAATCGGACAGCCAACCGAAGAGGGGGGGGAGAATCCACTTGGCGGCGACGGCCGCCACCACCAGCAGCACTCCCATCCCCACGAAGGCCAGGGCCACGCTCCCGGCCATCTCGCCCGGCCCCATGGCTTCACCGTCTCCCAGGCCGGCCAGGAAAGTGAGCGCCACCACCACCACCAGGTCCTGGACCAGGAAGATTCCCACGCCGATCCGACCGTAGACGGTGTCCAACTCCCCTTTCTGGTCCAGGAGCTTCACCACCACCACCGTGCTCGAAAAGGTGAGGGCGGTGGCGATGAAGATCCCCTCCATGACTGTGAAGCCCAGGAGCAAGCAGAGGGCGAACCCGCCGGCAGCCGTGAAGACGACCTGGCCTAGCCCCGCCACGACGGCCACTCGGCCCACGTCCCGGATCTTTTCTACGCTGAGCTCGAGCCCGACCAGGAAGAGGAGGAGGGCGATGCCCACCTCCGAGATGAGGTCCACCGCATCGGTCACATCCAGGACGCCCAGAATGGGCCCCAGGGCCAACCCTGCGGCGATGTAGGCCACGATGGAGGGAACGGCGGCCTTCCTGGAGAGGAGTAGGCAGATCACCGCCGCCAAGATGATGAGGCCCAGGTCGCTCAGGAGTGGGTTGGGCTCCATTCCGTTCGCTCGTCTTTGCGGAGAGTAGGGGAAGTGGGTCGGGTGCCCTGCGGCCGTGTTCCAGGGAGCGTCAGCCCTTCCCACCCCCGGGTCTCTTCGTTGCCGTGTCCATGAGGGCGAACCATTCGTTCACCTCGTCCAGGGAGGTGGCCGTCCTCAGCGGTTCGATGTCCGTGGTCTTCCTCAATGTGCGGGCCATCCGCGTGAGGAGGCGCAGGTGGTCGTGGCGCCGCTCGGGAGGACCGAGGAGGACGAAGATCACGTGCACGGGTGCCGACGCCCCGGGGAACCGCACCCCCTCGGGCGAGAGGCCAAGGAACATGAGGGGCGCCTCCAGTCCTGGAAGGAGGCTGTGGGGCAGCGCGACCCCGGGCCGCACCTCCGAGGGGAACTCGCGCTCGTTGGCCAGGAGCCGTTCGGCCACCTCCTTCAGTCGCTTGTCGTCGCCGGGGAAGGCGGGTTCCACGATCGCCCGGAGGGCCTGCCCGCAGTCGCCTCCGGGTACGTGGAAAACGATGCGTTCGTTGCTCAGGGCCCTGGGAAGCACTTCCGTCGACACCACCTCTCCCTCCGGGCCTGAGCCGGCCTCCGGAGGGTGCACCATGAGGAAGCTCTCCGGCACCAGGTTGGAGAGCTGGGCGGGGAGCTTGTCGAGTTGCCGGTTCCAGGAAACGGTTCCCCGTCTGGCGCTCATCACCACCACCAGATCCTCGGGCTTCAGCCGGCTCCGAAGCTCCCAGAGGAGCGGCCCCCACCCTTCCACCCCTTCGAAGGTCCCTTTCAGGGGCGGCTTGAGCCCCTCGTAGATCCGATGGTAGCGGTCGGGGTCGTCGTCCACCACCAGGGTGAGGACGGAGGCCTCGAGCTCCGAAGCCATGTGCTTGATGGCGGCCAGGGAAGGGGCGAAGCCGGCGTGCCTCTCGCTTCCCGGGGGGACGACGACCACCAAGCGCCGGGTGGTGTTCAGGGGGTGTCCCATCCTGGCCACCACGACCATCTGTTTGGTCTGCTCCAGGAGTTGGTCCAGGACACTGCCGAAGACGGCGCCCCGGCTCCCTTTGGTGCCGTCCCATCCCACCACCACGATGGAGCTTCGGGTCTCCGTGGCCGCTCGGGCCACCCCCGTGGCTATGTTCGGATCCACCCGGGTCAACGGGCTCACGGGGACGTCGGCGGCCGAGGAGTAGAGGACGGCGTGGGAGAGCATCTTCTCCGCTTCGGCCACCTGTGCCTCCGATCCCTCCTCCGTGGCCTGGACGACCATGAGGGGGTGGAGGGGTTCGTCCGTGGCGGGGTCCCGGAGACGGAACGCCACGTCCATGAGCGAGTCGGCGGTGGATGGATTGGAGACGGGAATGAGGATTCGCCGGGGAGCTTCGGACGGGTCGTACGGGCGCTGCTCTTCCTGAAGGGCGATCTCGCGGCCGAAGCGCTCCACCACCGTGGGGCCCACGAGCACGGTGACGAGGATCATCACGATGACGGCGTTCAGGATCACCTCTCCGAAGAGGCCGATCTCCAGTCCGACGAAGGTGACCGCCAGGGTGGCGGCGGCCTGGGGCGTGGAGAGGCCGGCCATAGTGAAACCCTCCTCCCGGTTGTAGCCGAAAATCGACTTGGCCGTCCAGGCGCCGGCGAACTTCCCGACATGGACCAGGAGGATGAGTGTGCCCGCAGCCACCCAGACCTCCCAACGGGAGGTCAGGACCCCCGGGTCCACCAACATTCCCACCGAGAGGAGGAAGAAGGGAATGAAGAGCGCGTTCCCCACGAAGCGGATCCGCGTCATGAGCGGGCTGTTCAGGGGGATAAGGCGGTTCAGGGTGAGGCCGGCCAGAAACGCCCCGATGATGGGTTCGGCCCCGGCCAAGTCCGCCGCCCAGGCCGTTGTGAAGAGGACGACCATGAGGAAGATGAATTCGGCCGGCGCCTGTCCCGGGACGTTCTTGAAGAACCAACGGCCCACCTTGGGGACCGTCCAGAGGACCACCGCTGCATAGAGGGCCAGAAGGGCGAAAAGCCGAAGGAGGAAGGCTCCTTCCCCCCCTCCCACCGCCATACCCGCTACGACCGCCAGGACGGAGAGGGCCAGAGTGTCCGTGACCAGGGTTCCCCCCACCACCGTGACGACGGCCGGGTTCTTCAGAATCCCCAACCGGCTCACGACGGGGTACGCCAGAAGCGTGTGGGAGCCGATGATGGCTCCGATGAGGAGAGCCGCCGACCAGTCGTATCCCAGCAGCGGCATGATGGCCAGGGAGAGGCCCATGGGAAAGGTGAAGGAGAGGAGGCCGAAGACGATGCTCTGGCCCCGGTATTCCCGGAAGCGGTTCAGGTCCAGCTCAAGGGCCGCCAGAAAGACGAGGTAGAGAAGTCCCACCGTCCCCAGGAGCTCGAAGGTGAAGTCCCTTTCCAGCAGACCGGTTACGTTGGGTCCCACTACCGTTCCCGCCAGGATGAGCCCGACGATGCCCGGAATCCGGAATCGTTCGAAGAGCACCGGGGCCAGGAGGAAGATCCCCATGGCCAGGGCGAAGATCAGGACCGGATCGTTGATGGGGAGGGAAGTGGGCATGGCCTCGGAAATCGTGATGGGCCTGAGGTGCCACCCCGTGCGGGGGCGGAGGCGGGAAACCGGACCCTATGGTCCGAGCGGTCGTGGGCTGGGCGAGGGTGGCTCCCGTCGGACCCCGCACTCCTGACGGCCGAGGAACCTAATGTACCCCGGGGGGGCGCACGGTTCAACGCTCCCTGCGGGTGCTGGCGTATGGGGGGTGGCGATTGGGTGATCGGCCGGCCCTTTCTATATTCTCCCTGCTTGAAGCGAATGGATCACCCCTCTCATCGGGGGAACGGTTGAGCGTCGTCGAGAGCGGAACTCGATCCCTGGTCCGAGTGCACCGGCACGTGCCGGGTCTCGATCCTTGGACCTTTCTCCGCTGGGCGGAAGGCAGGAGCCGCGGCTTCTGGTCCCGCTCCAGGGGTTGGGTGGCCCATGCCGGTACCTTGACCCGGATCGACGGGGGAAAAGGGATGCGTGGGGACGGGCTGGACCGTTTCCTTCGGGTCCGGCAGGAGGCGGCGCGACTCGTACCGACGGGGGACGAGGAGAGCTACGCTCCCCCCTATCCCGCCCGGCTCTACGGGGGATTCTCCTTCGCCGCCGGGAGAGTGAAGACCAGGACCTGGGAGGCGTTTCCCACCGCCCGCTTCATCCTTCCCGAGGTGGAGCTGTACGGGGAGGAGGGAGGAGGTCGGCTGGTGGTGCAGGCACTCCACGGGGGGGCGGACGATCCTCCGGTCCAGGAGTCGGCCCTGACCGAACGGCTCGAGGAGCTGGTCCAGGAGCTGGCGGAGACCCGGTCTCCGACGCCGGGCTCCGATCCTGCCGGGGCGGAAACGGTTCGGCGGCAGATCGCATCCCCTTCGGTGGATGGACGGGAACCCTGGGAAGAGACGGTTCGGAAGGTTCTGGAGGAGATCGACCGGGGCCGAGTTTCCAAAGTGGTGTTGGCGCGGCACCTGGACGTGCCGGCCAGGTCCGGGATGGATCCCCTCTCGGTCCTCATGCGTCTTCACCGGACGGACAATCGTGCCCACGTCTTCCTCTTCGAGCCCGAGACGAGGGAGGCGTTGGTGGGTGCCGCTCCGGAAACCGTAGCCACCCTCATCGGACGGCGCTTTCACGCCACCGCCGTGGCTGGTTCGGCACCGGAGGGCCAATCGCCGGAGGAGAGCCGGGAGATGGCCGAACGCCTCCTGGTTAGTGAAAAGGACCTCCGAGAACATGCTCTCACCGTTCAGGAGATGGTCCGGTCCCTGGAGCCCATTCTGGATGAGCTCGCGGCGGAAGAGCATCCCCACGTCCTGCACCTTCCCGGAATCCAGCATTTGGAGACCCGGTTGGCCGGAAGGGCGCCCGCTGATTCCCACGTCCTCCGTCTTCTGGCCGCGCTCCACCCCACTCCCGCCGTCTGCGGACTCCCGCGAGCGGAGGCACTGAGCCTCATCGGGGAGGAGGAGCCCTTCGATCGTGGATGGTACGCGGGCCCGGTGGGGTGGTTCGATCTGGAGGGGAACGGTGTGTTCGCGCCCGCTCTCCGCTCCGGCGTCCGCGCCGGCGATCGGTGGCGGCTCTTCGCCGGTGCCGGGGTGGTGGCCGGGTCCCGACCGGAGCTGGAATGGGAGGAGACGGGAATGAAGTTCGAGCCCGTCCTCCGGGCGTTGGCCCCGGGCGGAGACCGGTGAGCGTTCGAAACCGGAACGAAGCCTGGGCCCGAACCTTCGTGGACGAGCTGGTCCGGGAGGGACTTCGCCACGTAGTGATCGCGCCGGGGTCCCGTTCCGCTCCCCTCGTTCTGGCCGCTTCGGAGCGGCCCGAGCTTCGAATCCATCCGGTCCTGGACGAACGATCGGCCGCCTTCTTCGCCCTGGGGATCGGTAGGGCCGCAGGAAGCCCTGCAGCCGTCCTTACCACGTCCGGAACGGCGGTGGCGAATCTTTTTCCGGCCGTCGTGGAGTCCTCCGCGTCCGAAATTCCCCTTCTCCTTCTCACCGCGGATCGGCCGCCGCACCTTCGGGGGGCTGATGCGAACCAGACCATCGACCAACTCCACATCTTCGGGGGGTACGTCCGCGCCTTTCTGGACCTCCCGGTCCCGGATATCTCCGATCGTGGACTCCGGCACCTCCGGGCCCTGGCCGGCCGCTCCTGGGCGGCGAGTCTGGGAGCGCCGGCAGGGCCGGTGCATGTGAACGCGCCCTTCGCCAAACCCCTGGAGCCCACACCCGTCGCCGGTGACATCCCGGCGGACCTGGACGGAGAGGGGGAGCTGGCCATGAAGGGACGGGAGGGTGGGGCCCCCTTCACCCGGGTCCGATCCAGGCTGGCCCGGGCCTCGGATCAGGAGGTGGATGAGGTGGCCGGGCTCCTCCGGGGGGCCCGGCGGCCGCTCATCGTGGCCGGGCCGTCTCCCCGGCCGGGGCGCACGGGGCCCGTCCTTCTGGAGGCGGCCCGGGCTAGTGGCGCGGTTCTCCTGGCCGATCCCCTCTCCGGGGCCCGGGGGCCGGCCCCTGGCCGGGTCTGTCGACCGCTCCACTACGATCTCTACCTTCGTGATCCGACGATTCGCCGGGACCTGGATCCCGACCTGGTGCTCCGAGTGGGGCGGAGTCCCACCTCGGGAGCCCTCCTCGACTACCTCCGGGAGGCCCGGGAGGCCCGCCAGGTGGTGGTGGACGGAGGAGCGAGCTGGAAGGATCACCTCTCGGTGGCGAGCGATTACTTTCAGGCAGACCCGGAGGACTTCCTGGCCAGGCTGGCGGAGCGTGGGGCTGATACGGGATTCGGCGGGCGTGATCCCTCGGGCCCCGGGGAATGGGGGACGGACGAAGGGCCCTGGGCGGCCCTGGACCGAGCGGCGGCCCTGGCCGTGGAGGAGGAACTGACCGAAGGGGAGTTTTTCGAAGGGACGGTCCTCAGGGATGTGGTCCGGTCCCTCCCCGCCGGGGAGGCCCTCTTCGTTTCGGGAAGCATGCCGATCCGGGACCTGGATGCTTTCGGTGGAGTTTCCGGTCCGGGGACCGGGATGTACGGGAACCGAGGAGCCAGTGGCGTGGACGGTATCCTCTCCTCGGCCCTGGGCCTGTCCATGGGGCGGAAGGGAGGAGTGGTGGCGGTGGTGGGGGACGTGGCGTTCCACCACGACATGAACGGCCTTCTTGCGGCCCGGGAGGAGGGGGCGCGGGTCGTTTTCGTGCTGATCCACAACGATGGTGGGGGGATCTTCCACATGCTTCCCATCCGGAGGCACGAGCCGGCCTTCACTCCATTTTTCGCCACCCCCCACGGGCTGGATTTCCGGCATGCCGCCGAGCTGTACACCCTTCCGTATCGGAGAGTGGAGGGGCGGTCGGGCCTCTCGGTGGGGACGGAAGGTCAGGGCTCCACCAGGGAGGCGTTCCAGGCCGCCCTGGAGTGGGCCCTGGAGGCGGGCGAGTCGGTGGTGTTGGAGGTGACGACCGACCGGGAGGAGAACCGACGCCGGCACGAGGAGACGGCGGCCCGGGTGACCGAGGTCGCACGACGCGAACTGGAGCGCACGTACGGGAGATGAAGGCCATGAGCGAGCCCGGGTCGAAGCCCGATTGGAAAGTGGTGAAGGAGTATCAGGACATCACGTATCACAAGGCGGACGGAGTTTCCCGGATCGCCTTCAACCGGCCCGAAGTCCGGAACGCGTTTCGGCCGGAAACCCTCCTGGAGCTCCAGGAGGCGTTCAAGGATTCCGGCGAGGACCCGGAAGTGGGCGTGGTCCTCTTCACCGGGAACGGTCCGGCGGAGGACGGGAAGTACGCCTTCTGTTCCGGCGGCGATCAGCGGATTCGAGGCGACGAAGGGTACGTGGGGGGGGACGGCCTTCCGCGGCTGAACGTGCTCGAGCTCCAACGCTACATCCGGAGCATGACGAAGCCTGTCATCGCCCTGGTGCCCGGCTACGCCATCGGGGGGGGACACGTCCTCCACGTGATCTGCGACCTGACCATCGCGGCCGACAACGCGATCTTCGGCCAGACCGGGCCGAAGGTGGGGAGCTTCGACGGAGGTTTCGGAGCCTCGTACCTGGCCAGCATCGTGGGTCAGAAGAAGGCCCGGGAGATATGGTATCTCTGCCGGGAATACTCGGCGGAGGAGGCCGAGGCCATGGGGCTGGTGAACAAGGTCGTGCCCGTGGGGAGACTGGAGGAGGAAGGTTGGGACTGGGCCCAGGAGATCCTGGACAAGAGTCCTCTGGCCATCCGGCTCCTCAAGAGCTCGTTCAACGCCGCCGTGGACGGCCAGGCCGGGCTCCAGGAGCTGGCGGGCAACGCCACGCTCCTCTTCTACATGACCGAGCAGGCCCAGGAGGCGAAGAACGCCTTCCTCCGGAAGGAGCGGCCCAACTTTCGCCAGTATCCGTGGCTTCCCTGGTGAGTCCCGAACGATCCGGTGCCCACCGGGGGGGCGACCCGGAGGGTTCCTCCCCCCTCGAGCCGGCCCGGGAGCCAGACCCGTTGGACGCTTGGGTGCTGGCCATCCGTCCCCAGACCCTTCCGGCAGCAGTGGCCCCCGTGGTGCTGGGCACCGGCATCGCCGTGGCCCGGGGGGTGGCCGACGCCTTCCCGGCGGCGGCGGCGTTGGCCGGGGCGGTCCTGATCCAAGTGGCCACCAACCTGGCCAACGACTACTTCGACTACCGGAAGGGAGGAGATACGGAGGACCGGGTGGGGCCCACGAGGGTGGTCCAGGCTGGACTCCTCTCCC
>SKSR01000364.1 GCA_007122885.1 Gemmatimonadota bacterium | reverse complement strand
GAGGACGGCGTACGGGTTCCCATGGCCGTGGTCTTCTGGCTTTCCTATCCCTGGTAGCGCAGTGAAGGGACGGAGAGCCTTCCTCTCGGCGGCGCCGGCGGCCTGGACCCTCCTCCTCGCCGCGTGCGCTTCCATGGGAAGCCCCGGGGCCGAGGGCCCGGTGGTCTCTCCCACCGGAATCGAATACGAGCCGGGCATCCCCCCGAGCGAGACCCGGTTCTCCCAGACGGCCGCCCTCTATCTCCGTTCGGACGACCCGGACCGGGCACTGGCCCTCGCCCGGGAAGGAATCGAAGAGCACCCGGACAACCCCATCCACTACTTCCTGGCGGGCGTGGCCTACGCTCGACTCGACCGGTACGAGGAATCCGATGCCATGTTCGTGGAGGCGGAAGCGCTCTATCCGGCATACGAACTGGACATCGAGCCGGAGAGGGAAGCGGCGTGGGCCGACGCGTTCAATCAAGGGGTGGAAGCCGTCGGAGGGGGCGATACGGAAGGGGCTATCGAGGCCTGGATGGGTGCCACCCGCATCTTCAACCTGCGCCCCGAGGCCCACCGAAACCTGGCTCAACTCCTTGCCGACGAAGGCCGCTACGGTGAGGGGGCCGATGTCCTCCGCGATGGGTTGGAGGGGTTGGGGGACAGGCCGGCCACCCGCGTGCTGGAGGAGGAAGAGCTTCGGGAACGCGAGGACGACCGACGCCGGATGGAGCGGGAACTGGCCGACTTCCTCATGATCGCCGAACGCTACGAGGAGGCCGAACCCTTCCTGCGAGCTCGCCTCGAACGGGACTCGGCGGATGTGGATGTCCGCCGAGACCTGGCCGCCTCCCTGCTCGAGCAGGGACGGAGGGCCGAAGCCGAGGACATCTACGACGAGCTCCTTTCCGAAGATGAGCTCGAGGGCACGCAAATCTACAACCTGGGTGTCTCCCTCTTCCGGACCGGCGACTATGCGCGGGCCGCATCGGCCTTCCGCCGCCTCACGGAGCGACGCCCACAATCCCGGGACGCGTGGTTCAACTACGCGAACGCCCTCTTCGCCCACCAGGCATGGGAGGACTTGTTGCCCGTGGCGGCACGACTGCTGGAGCTCGACCCCCTGAGCGAAAACGCCGCACTCATCGAAGCCCGGACCCACCTGGAGTTGGACGACGAGGAGGCGGCCGTGGAGCGACTGGCGGCCCTGGAGGCCCTTCCGGTGCAGGTGGAAGGCCTCGTCATGCGCTCGGGGGCCGGAAGCACGACGGTAGAAGGGCTTCTTACGGGGAACCTCGCGGAACCCGGCACCCCGATCCGGCTGCGGTTTACCTTCCATTCCGATGGGGAGCGGCTGGGAAGCCGTGAGGTGGAGATGCCCGCACCGCCGGAAGGTGAGAGCGAGCCCCTCCACGTCGAGTACGAGGAGAGGGCCACCTCCTACTCGTACGAGCTGGTCTCCAGCGGCTCCTGACTCGGCGGGCGGGCGAAGCACCGACCTCTTCCGCCGGGTAGTGCCCCCTCGGACAGCACCCCGAGCTCGCTCGGGTGCAGCCGGCTACACCCGACGGACCGAAGGACACCGAGCGGCCCCGATGAAGCTCTTCCCGGAGCCGGGCCGGCGGGATCCACCCCGATCAGGACACCTTCCACGCAGGAGCGAACGGACAGCCGTGAGCAAGAAACAGGTATTCATCGTGGGGTTGGACGAATTCAACCTGAAGAAGCTGCAGGCCACCCCGGAAGGCGAGGAGTGCGAGTTTCGCCCGGCCTTGACGGTGGAGGAAATGCGCAGCGTGGAGGAGTACGATCTGGACCAGCTGGCCGAGACGTGCTTCCGGAGGATCGACGACCACGGAGAGATCCACGCCGTGGCCTCCTACTACGACTTTCCGGGCACCCTCTTGGCTCCCATCATCGCCTCCCGCTACGGGCTGCCCGGAGCCCCGCTGGAGAGCGTGGTCAAGTGCGAGCACAAGTACTGGAGCAGGCTGGAGCAACAGAAGGTCATTCCGGAGCACCTTCCACAGTTCAAAGCCTTCGACCCCTTCGACGAGAAGGCATACGATGGACTGGGTATGATCCCCCCCTTCTGGGTGAAGCCCATCAAATCGTTCCGTTCCTTCCTGGCCTTCCGGATCAACTCCGAGCCCCAGTTCGCCGACGCGGTGGCGGAGATACGTGAACACATCGACTACATCTCCACCCCCTTCGTGAAGTTCATGCGACGCTACGATCTTCCTTCGGAGTTCACGGAAATGCAGGAAAGCTGCATCGCCGAGAGCCTCCTGTCGGGTCACCAATGCACGCTGGAAGGCTACGTGCACGAGGACAACGTGGTCTCATACGGGGTCGTGGACTCGGTCCGGGAGGGAAACGGCTCCTCCTTCTCCCGTTACGAATATCCGTCCGTGCTTCCTCAGGAAATCCAGTTCCGGATGGCCGATATCACCCGCAGGGTGATCCAGCAAATCGGGCTGAGGAATTCACCGTTCAATATCGAGTACTTCTACAACATCACCGCCGACGAAGTCTATCTTCTGGAGATCAACCCTCGGATCTCCCAGGCCCACACGGACATCTTTCAGAAGGTCCACGGGATCTCCCATCACTCCATCATGCTCAACCTGGCCCTGGGCAGGAAGCCCAAGCCCTTGGAGTACAAGGGGGAATTCAACAAGGCGGCGAACTTCATGCTTCGAACCTTCGAGAGCGGGAGGGTCCGGAAGTCCCCCACCGAGGATGAGATCCGGATACTGAAACGGTTCATTCCCGGCCTGGAGGTGAAGATCCACGTGAAGGACGGGGTCCATCTGTCGGAGCTCAAGGGGCAGGATTCCTATAGCTACGAGCTGGCGAACATCTTCATCGGCGGGCGAGACCAGCGAGAGCTGGTACACAAGTACAACGAGTGCGTGGAAGGGCTGTCCTTTCAGGTGGAGTACGATGAGGAGGAGGCGTTCCTCTCCTGAGGCTGGACGGAGAGGATGGACGGGGTCGCGGCGCGCCCCCCAAGCCCCATCCCGCCGGCCCCACCCGGGAGGCCCGGGCACGGGAAGGATGCCAGGCCTCCCGGGCCGTGGGGCTCCCCTCGATTCAGGTACCGAGGCCGGGCCCCGGAGAAGCCTTCTCGGGGTCGGTTCCCGAGGTGGTGCTCCAGGACTCGGAACGGGCGCCTAGTGTGGTGTCGCAGAAGTCCCGTGAAGCACCGAGAGCGTCGAAGCGCCGCTCCAGCAAGGCGCGACGACGAGGCATAGCAGCGCTACGTCGAGGAGGAGCAACACAGCTGGAGCGG
>SKSR01000168.1 GCA_007122885.1 Gemmatimonadota bacterium | reverse complement strand
TTCGGGAACGGGCAGCCCCGCCGGGGGCGCCCGGCGGATCGGGAGTAACGTACACGCCGTTCGCCGGGCCGGCATCCACTCCCCTTCCTGGATGCCCTTCAGCCCGGCTGAGCTGGATACGTAGCCGCAGAAGGAACGTGACCGGAGTGGGTCTGCAGGGATACACGTGGGGCCCGGCCTTCCCTCGAAGGCCGGGCCCCACCACTACGGACGGCTCAGTTCGCCCCGCCGGTCAACGTGCCCGGAAGGTGATCCCCTCCGCCTCCGGGCGGGGTTCCAGCACGTCCTCGTCCTCGTCCACCATGTCGATGTCGTCGTCCTCCTCGTCGTTGTCGTCCGCGGCGGCATCGATCGCGCCTTCGGCCACGAAGCCTTCACCGAAGCGGTGGCCCCAGCAGTACGCTTGGCCGTCCCCGGTGACTCCGCATGTCCGGTGACTGCCTGCGGAGATGGAGGCGAAGGTGTGACCGCCTTCCACTTCCACGGGGGTGTCACGGTTGGCCCGGGTACCGTCCCCCAACTGTCCCCGGCTGTTGAACCCCCAGCAGAGGGCCCGATCATCCGAAGTCAACCCGCAAACGTGGAGCTGACCCACCGAAATGGAGCGGAAGGTGTGCTCCCCTGCCACCGGGGTGGGCTCGGTCCGGTTCTCGTCGGTGCCGTCCCCCACCGCTCCGGTGTGGTTCGCCCCCCAGCAGAAGGCCTGGCCCTCGGCCGTGAGGCCGCACGTCACGTTGTAGCCGGCTTCGATGCTTTCGAAGGTGTGCTCCCCTTCCACCGAAGTGGGCTCCGGACGGCTGTCCGTCCGGGTGCCGTCGCCGATCTGCCCGATATGATTGTTCCCCCAGCAGTACGCCTCTCCCGCCTCGGTCAAGCCGCAGGTGTGCTCCAGGCCGCTCGACAAGCTGACGAAGCTGTGACCGCCGGACACAGGGGCGGGATCGGCCCGGTCCTCCCGGGTGCCGTCGCCCAACTGCCCCTGCCGGTTCACGCCCCAGCAGTAGGCCTCTCCCGTATCGGTGAGGGCGCAGGTGTGTCGAGTTCCCACGGAAACGGTGTTGAAGGTCTGACCGGCGGAGACGGGAACGGGCTCGAATTGGTCCTGATCGGTCCCGTCGCCCAGAATGCCGAAGCGGTTCCACCCCCAGCAGTAGACTTGACCGTCGGCCACACCGCAGGTGCGGCGGTGTCCCACGGAGACGGACTCGAAGACCAGGTCTCCGGCCACTCTTTGAGCCTGGCGGGTATCCTCGGTGCCGCCGTCGCCGAGCTGGCCCGAGTTGTTCTCACCCCAACAGTAGACGCTTCCGTCCTCGGCGAGCCCGCAGGTGTGGTTGAACCCCACGACCACCGTGGAGGCCAGAGGCACCTCCTGGATCGCCCGGGTCGCCTTCGTCCCCGGATCCTCCCCGTCCCCGTCGCCCATGGGGAACGAAGCGCCCGCCACGAACAACGGAACGATCAACACCCCCAACAGTCGGCTGGGAAACCCCATAACTCATCCCCCTACGTTGCTGACGTGATACAACACCGAACTCTCGATGAATACCCACATATGTTCCAGGATGTGCATGGTAACGGGCCCCGAGCCGTGGGAGCAACCGAGCGCCCTGCCCCACCCGGGGCCCCGGCCCCGCCGGGAAGCGACCCGGGCGTTGCCACCGGAAAGGGGTCGAGGCCATAATCTCCCGGTTCGAGCTTCACCCGTACGCCCCGGCGCCCGGCAGGCCCCGACGGATGGAGCCCCCTTCACGCAACGTCCCGGACTCCCCCGATGACCACCACGCTGAATGCACTCCTTTCCCTAATAGACCTGGAGCCGCTGGAGCACAACATCTACCGAGGACGCAACCGGGACATCGGGACGGGTAGGGTCTTCGGCGGCCAGGTGCTCGCCCAGGCCCTGGTGGCCGCCCGAAGGACGGTGGAGGAGAGTGACCGGGAGGCTCACTCTCTGCACGGCTACTTCATCCTACCCGGCGACCTGAGCGTGCCCATCGTCTACTTCGTGGACCGCCTGAGAGACGGGGGGAGCTTTACCACGCGGCGGGTGACGGCGATCCAGCGGGGTCGGGCCATCTTCAACATGTCCGCCTCTTTTCACGTGGCCCAGGACGGCCCGGATCATCAAGCCCCGGCGCCCGAAGCGCCCGACCCCGAGGAGGTGACCCCGGACGTGGAGCGGATCAGGGCCGAAGCCCACCGATTTCCGGAGGAGCTGCGCCCGACCCTCACCCAGGACCGGCCCATCGACCTGCGGGCCGTGGACCCGGAAAGCCTCTTCGACCCCACACCGAGCCCGGCCTCCCAACTCATCTGGTTCAGAGCCGACGGAGTGCTCCCCGACGACACTTTGACCCATCAGGCCCTCCTGGCGTACGCCTCGGACTACGGGCTCCTCGCCACCGCTCTCCGGCCCCACGGCCTCTCGGTCCGGTCGCCGGAGATCCAGGTGGCCTCCCTGGACCACGCCCTCTGGTTTCACAGATCCTTCCGGATGGACGACTGGCTCCTCTACTCCCTGGACGGCCCCGCCGCCGCCGGGGCCCGGGGCTTCGGAAGGGGGAGCGTCTTCACCCGGGACGGGCGGCTTGTGGCGTCCTCGGCGCAGGAGGGACTCACCCGCTTCCGCACCCTCGACACCTGATCGGCGACTGTACGATGGGATCCCGGGGGAAGCGGGTATCCGGGAGAGCGCTCATACCCTGCCCGCCCGAAGGAAAAGCGGCCAGACGACGTTGCGGCGTGCAACCGGATCGCCCCAGGCCGCTTCAAGCTCTCTTCGGAAGCGCTCCAGAGGTTCCATTCCCCGTGCCTCCTCCAACGCCCGAACGGACGACCAGGTCCTCACGTATCCGAGAAGCTGGGCCAGACCCCACTCCGCCTCCATGCGGAGTCCCGGGTCCGCTTCCTCCCGGGAGAACGGAAAGGGAAGGGTCTCGTACCCGTGGTCCACGAGCCGACGCTCAGGAGGCCAGTAGGGACCCGCCACCTCCCGATGAAAGGACCGGAGCGCCTTGTCCGAAGGGCTTCCTTCGGGTTCGATCCGGGGCGCTCCGTAGCCCACCAGGGCCAGCCGGACCCCCGATTCCCCTACGCGCCGAACCTCCCGGTAGAATTCGGAGAGCGCGAACCAATGGGCCGCCTGGGCGGCGGTGACGAGGGAGACCGAGCCGGTGGCGAGAGGAGAGAGCTCCGCTCTGGCCCGAACGGGATGGAGCAGCCGGTGGCCGGGCATACGTGCGATCTGGGCTGCACTGGCGTCGGTGGCCACCACCCGGAGGCCCTCCTGCGCCAAGGGGAGGGAGAGCTGGCCGGATCCGGCGCCCACGTCCCACACCGTCGCATCCGGGGGGAGGCCCTGCGTAAGATGTCGGACGAGGCTTCGGGGATAGCTCGGTCTGTGGCGGGCGTATGCCGCGGAGGTGCCTGAAAAATGATCCGGGAAAGAGGCCCCTTTCGCCTGCCCCTCTATCGCGAGCCCCGTACGCTGGCCACCTCGATGTGCGCCCCGTCGCCGCACTGGGTGGTCTCCACGAAGGGTCCCTCCAATGAGATTTCGTCCCCCTCGGAGTGCCCGTCCAAGTCTCCCAGCAGGTAGTAGAAGTCCTCGTCCGCCCCTACGAACTCGGCGCACTCCCCATCGATGGACACGATCTCCCCTTCCCTGTGGAGGTGCCCATCCTCGTCCGTCACGTGGAAGAGGCCGGTGATGGAGATGGGATCGAAGTAGGCGTCGAAGATGATGAACCGGTGAATCTGATCCGGCTCGGCCCACTCAGGTACCTCGAGTGTCTCCTCCACGTCCCCGTACCGGTCCGTCAGGACGAAGGCCAACCCTTCGAAGCCTGCGCGGGTCCCTCCAAAGGCCAGGTTGATGGGGGTCACCGCCGGAAGCTGGTGCCCCCGGACCGTGACCTTGGTACCAGGAGGCCCGCTCCGGGGCGAGATCTCCGTGGGCCGTTCCATGAGCTCCTCGGTGGCCGAGATGCCCTCATCGCCCCCGCTTCCGGGGGTCTGGGCCGAAACTTCGTGGGATCCTGGCCAGAGCAAGACGGCACCGAGGAACAGGGGGAGCACGAACCCCGGGAAGGGACGGCTGGGCGATTCGGGATTCCGACTCTCCATGGGTCTTGCCCTCATGGTGGGATGGGGACCCGGAAGGGGCCCCTTCACTAAAAGGTTGATCCAGCGGCGCCCACCGTGTCAAGGCTCCGGGCGGCGTCCTCCCCGCCGACCTTCACCCTTCCGGGTCGTCCAGGAGACGGGCCAGCTCGGGGCCCAGGTGCTCCCCCAGGAGGGCCCCGTACCACTCCGTCCCCAGGATCCCGTCGTGGGCCCGGAAGAACTCCTCCATCACCGGCTCCCAATCCGAGTCCAGGGGCATGATCACCCCGAACTCCTCGGACGCGTCGTCAGCCGCCCCGTGTCTCCGGATGGGCAGTCCCTCCTCCACGGCCGCCCAGTAGTTGTAGATGTCGATGTATCCGAAGTACCCGTCACCGGAGGCCACACGCCCCACCAGCTCGTCGTTGGAAGTGACCTCGACGGTCCTAAGATCCGGGAGCCGCTCCCGCCGAAGGGTCTCCATCCTTTCCTCGTGGAGGGTCCCGGGATAGGAAAGTCCGGTCAGGTGCGCCAGGACCTCCTGGACATCGTCCATGGAGCTCAACTCGGGCTCGTCCTCGTGGGTGACGATCGTGGCCACGTTCCGCAAGTACGGTGGAGAGAAGGCCAGCTCCTCCCGGCGCTCCTCGGTGATCGTCACATTTCCGATGCCGAAGACTCCGCCCCGGGAACTCCGCACGAGATCGTAGAAGCGGGCCCACTCCTCCTCCCGGTGGAACTCCAGCTCCACATCCACTCCGTGGGCATCCTCCACGAATCGGGCGAAGCTCCGGAGCAGCTCCACCGTGACACCGGTGAGCTCCCCCCCTTCCCCTTCATACGCGAACCCCGACGACGGGACGAAGACTACACGAAGGACCGCGTCTCCCTCCTGGACGGCTTCCTCGAACTGGGGCCCTTGAAGGGGAGAGGGGGACAGCTCTTCTCTTCCCCCTTCCCCCGGGGCAGCCGAGGCCTCTGGTTCCTCCGTCCCGTCGCAACCACCGATCGCAAGGGCCGCGATCCCGACGACCAGGAAGCCGGCCCCACTCCGCGCCACGGCCCCTCCTCCAAAGCGACTCATGTCTCCTCCTCTCTTCCAGCTTCTCGGCCACGGGAATTTCACCCTCCGCCACCCGGCCGAAGGCCACCTTCCCCCCCCTCACATCCCCGCTCGAAAAAGAATCCCCCTTTCCCGGTCGTCCAGGGAAAAGTCATAGACCTCCAGGTCCTCTCTCATGTGGTCGGGATCGGTCGTCCCGGTCAGGGGAACCATGTCCACTTCGAGGGCGAAGCGGAAGATCAGCTGCGGGACGGTCCGGCCTCGGCTCCGCGCTATCTCCTGAACCTCGGGATGGGTCAGAACCTGAGGGTTGGCCGTGAGGAGGGAAAACCCCTGATAGACGATACCTCGCCCGCTGCACAGGCGGCGTACCGGCGCGTCCCAGCCCGCCCGAGCGAAACAGCGGTTCTGAACGAACGCGGGGGCCACCCGAGCCATCGCCAAGAGCTCTTCGAGCTGGCCAGCGCTGAAGTTGCTGACCCCCAAGAGGCGGCAGCCACCCTGCCCATGCACCTCCTCCATGGCCCTCCAGGCCTGGAGGTCCTCGTCCCCGAGGGTCCGGGGTCTGGTGGGTCCGTGGAGGACGTAACTGTCCAGCACCTCCACGCCAAGATGTTCCAGCGAACTCCGGAACGATTGAACGACCTGTCGGGAAACCGGAGCCTCCGGGTCGTACGGCAACCGGTGATCCTGCCCGGCCCGGTGCGTGAACTTCGTCTGGATGAACAGGTCCTGGGCTCGGGCCTCGCCGGCGGCCTCGGCCTCCCGCAGAGCCTTCCCTACTTGGACCTCATGATAGTGCCTCCGCTGGTTCGCCGTATCCACCCCCAGGAAGCCGGCCCGGAGCGCCTCTCGCACGAGCTCGGCGGTCCTCTCTTCCTTCCAGGCCGTGCCGTAGAGGAAGGTGGGAACCCGAACGCCCTGTACCTCCCGATGACGTTCCACGGTCATGAGGGCATCTCCCCCTGTTCCGGCTCGCGCTGAAGTCGAAGTGGGGCCATCAGAGCACGTTCAGTACCTCGCTGGCCACGAAGGCCAGGGCGATGGCTCCCAGCAGAATCAGGCCCACGTATGAGAAGATCCGCATGGCCGGGCCCGGTTTGGCCTCCTCCGGCATCTCCGGCCCCGTCACCGCCCGCAGGTTCAAGTACCCCAGTACCGGCCCCGTGAGGAAGGCCAGGCCCGTAGCCAGATCCACCATGGTCGTGAGGGTTCCCTGGAAAAAGGCCAGGACGAAGAGCAGGCCGACCCCCAGGACGAGAAAGGCGACCCAGTAGGTCCGACCGGGCGCCCGATTCCGGGTGGCCTCCGGGTCATCCAACCGCACGAGAGCGATCCCCCGGTCGATGACACGCGGGAAGGCGTCCAGGACCGTGAAGGTGGTCGAGAACATGGTGATCAGGGCCAGGAGCAGGATCACGGGTCGGATCCAGTCGCCGATGCTCGCAGTGTAGAGCTCGACCAACTGGGTGACGAAGGTGGGCCCGTCGGGGCTGAAGGTGACGCCCGACCCGTACATGACCCCGGTTCCCAGGAGGAGGAAGGCCAGAACCAGGATCCCCGTCCCTGCGTAGGCCACCATGAAGTCCAGTCGGGCGATCCCCACCGTGGCCCGAACTCCGGTCGTTCGGTCCTTGGCCAGGGTCCAGAGGGAGTTGTAGACGGACGCTGCGATGTCGGAAGGCATCCAGCCCATGAGGGCCAGGAGAAACCCGAAGGAAACGGTCCCTGCCGCCGGCCACCCCAGGCTGAACGTGGTGAAGTCCACTTCGGGCAGAACCACGAAGGCCGCGAACAGAGTGCACACGGCCAGAGTCACGAGCATGACCTTGATGGCCAGGTCCAGGGCCCGGTACCGCCCCACCCACAGGAGCCAGCCGCAGAGGCCGTACAGGAAACCGCCCGCCACGGTGGTGGACCACTCGATCCCCAGGGAGTAGACCAGAAGGAAAGCCGTAAAGAGGACGATGGCTGCCTGGGTGATCAGCGCGATGATGAAGACGATGCCCAGGTACAGCCAGAGAGCCCATCGCCCGATCTTCCGGTAGCCCTCGATGAGGCTCAGCCCGGTGGCCGACGCGTAGCGCGGACCGTACTCGAAGAACGGGTACTTGAAAAGAAGCGCCAGAAGGATGACCCCGGAGAGCCCCAGTCCGACGCTCGCCCCGGCCCGTGTGGTTTGGACCAGGTGTGAGATCCCGATGGCCGAGCCGGCCCATACCAGGCCCGGACCGAAGCTTCGCCAGAAGCTCGCTTTCACGGAAGGCTCGGCTACACCTCTCACTTCGGACATATCGGACATGGGACATCCCTTCCCTGCCGCCGGTGCGAAGACCGCAACCTGGGCGCCCGCGATCCCCCGGGCAAGGCGGACGCCGCCCCTTGCTTCCGAGGGAGGCCTTTCCGATCCTGAACCTGAGGACGGGCGTCCCCACCGTACCGTGCCCGGGACCTAGGGAAAGCCGGGACGCCGTCCATGGCCGGGCGAAGCGATGAACATGGGTCTCGTCCGCACGATCGGAGAAGGGCACCAACCCCTCGCGGGAGTGAATCCTCATGCATCCACGACCCCGATATTCCAGCCGCGGGGAGGGACGGTCCCGCCGGACCGGCCTTCTGATGGTGGTTCTCCTCCTTCTTGTGTCGGCCTGTGGAGAGGACCCCGAGGAATCCTCTCCGGACGCCACCGCCCGGGAGGCGCCCGAGAGGGAATGGCGGGGACCAGCTCCCGAGGGAAGTTGGACGGAGGCGGTTCCATTTCCCGACTCTCCGGAGGAGCCCCGCCTCCGGAACGTACGGCAGCTCACCCACGGGGGGACGAACGCAGAGGCCTACTTCGCCTACGAGGGGGACCGCTTGGTCTTTCAAGCGACGTGGCCCGGCGAGACCGAGTGTGACCAGATCTACGTGATGGACCTGGATGGCTCGAACCTGGAGCGGATTTCCACGGGAGACGGAAGAACCACGTGCGGATACTTCTATCCTGGCCAGGAACGCGTCCTCTTCAGCTCCACGCACCACGTGGATCCAGATTGTCCGCCGCCCCCCGATCGGACCGACGGATACGTCTGGGGACTCTTCGACTACGACATCTACGTCCGCGACCTTCGAACGGGAGAGCTGGAACGGCTCACCGAATCGCCCGGCTACGACGCTGAGGCGACCCTTTCGCCCGACGGCAGCACCATCGTGTTCACATCCACGAGGGACGGAGACACGAACCTCTGGGCCATGGACGCCGACGGGACGAACAAGCGCCAGCTCACCGAGCGGGAAGGTTACCAGGGCGGCGCCTTCTTTTCCCCGGACGGCGACCGGATCGTCTACCGGGCCTTCCACCCCCGGGACGACGAAGAGCGTGAGGAATACCGTCGTCTCCTGGACGAGGGGCTGGTGGCCGGCGGGCGCCTGGATATCTTCGTCATGGACGCCGACGGATCGAACAAGCGGCAGGTCACGGACAACGGAGCGTCCAACTTCGCCCCCTTCTTCCACCCGGACGGGGAGCGGATCATCTTCAGCTCCAACCTGCACGACCCGGGAGGGAGGAGCTTCAACCTCTACCTCATCGGTGTGGATGGAACGGGGCTGGAGCGCGTCACCCTGAACGAGGAAGGCTTCGACGGGTTTCCGCAGTTCAGCCCCGACGGCTCCACCCTGGCGTTCGCCTCCACTCGCGGAGCGGGGCAGCCCGGCGAGATCAACGTTTTCCTGGCGGACTGGGACGACATGGACGGGCTGGAGGGGGACGAGCCCGGGCCGTGACCCCCCAAGGAGCTCAGAACGTCAGAGTTACGCTGTGCTCCTTGGCCTGCCGCGCCAGGTCCCCGGCGCCCCCCATCCGGGCATAGGGAGCCAGCTCCTCGGCCCCGATCCCGCGCGCCACGGCGCACGGCTCGCATACGATGACCTGAAGCCCGTGTTCCTGCAGGAACTCCACCACCTGGGCCACCGGTGGAAGGCCCACGGCCTTCACCTCGCTCAGGTCCGTGGCTGTTCGGGCAAGGTACGTGGCCTCTTGCATGAGGAACACCACCGGCGGCTCTCCGGGGAACTCCTCGGACTCCACCGCGCCCTTCAGGGCCACGAAGGGGAGCGCTGCCATATTCGGTTGATCGGGGCCGTGCGTGGCGATGACGAACATGCTACGGATCCTCCGGTCGAAAAGAATGAACGATGACCAGCCAGGGGCCTCTGGACGCGGCGCGCCCGGCATCCGGCCGGCTTCCGGGCATCGGCGTCGGTCGGCCCAGGCTCGAACTCAGTCGGCCAAGCTCCGAACGATGTCCGAGGTGGTGACGATTCCCACGAGCTTCCCCTCATCCACCACCAGAGCCCGACGCACCTCCTTGTCCCGAAGGAGCCGCGCCAACTCCCGGCGGGAGGCGGACGCCTCGATGGTGACCGGCTCGGGGGTCATGATGTCCTGGACCTCGTACCCCTCGAACACGTTATCGGACAGAGCGTCGATCCGGTCCCGGACATCGATGTACTGCCCCTCCGGGGTGACGTAGTAGGCGAAGAACTCCCCCTCCCCGGGATCCTGGCCCAAGAATGCGGCCTGGGGTGCAGGGGTGCCCACCCCGAGGGCCCACCGAACCGCCTCCGGCACCTCCCCCAGTTCCCGGGCCAACCGGATGACGTCCTTGAGGGTGGCCACCCCGACGAGGGCCTCGTCGTGAGAGTCCACCACCGGTGCCCCGGTGATCCCGTGGCGCTCTAGGAGCTCGACGAATTCTCGGACGGGCGCGTCAGGCGGCGTGGTGACCAGATCGGTCTGCATGATTTCACGTACGTAAGGCATGGCAGTTCCTCGCGGATTCGGGATCGGGGTGGAATCGGTCCAAGACCGGAGTTTCTCCGGCGGGGCTGGGCCGCCGCTTCCCGCGGACTCGTAGGGAAGCCCCGTGTGCAAGCTCCGTACCCAACCGGGTAACCATGGGCACCGACTCCGTTCCCTTATTTCATCGGCTATTTCATCGGCCGCGAGTCCGCTTCCGGAATCACAAGCTACAAGGTATTTTCCTTGAAGCGACTTGCCCCCAATCCCACCGCTCCCACACGGGTCGTGGCCGGGGGCCTTGCCCCGGAGAGTCTATGCTCTTCTCCTCCGCCATTCCTGGCGATCCACCTCGTTCTTTCACTCCGCCTCTTCTCATGCTCTGGGGAACGGCAGCCGTTTTGGCTCTGGCGGGCTGCGGTGAAGGGGGAATGGATCAAGGCCCCCTGGACTTGACCCTCCATGAGGTGACGGATGTCGGCTTCCAGGTTCCCGGCGCGGTCATCCACGACCCGGCGGACGATGTCTACCTGGTCTCCAACATCGGTGGACCGCCGGGCCAGCGTACCCAATCGGGCTTCATCTCCCGAGTCTCCCCTGAAGGGGAGGTTCTGGATTTGGAATGGATCCGATTGGCGGGGGACGACCTGGCGCTCCACTCCCCCAGAGGGATGGCCCTCCGGGGCGACAGCCTCTTTGTGACCGATCTGGACTGCCTGCGGATCTTCACCCGATCCACCGGCTCGCCGGTGGGACGAACCTGCCTGGAGGGATCCGCATACCTCACGGACGTGGACGTGGGCCCGGAAGGATCCATCTTCGTCACGGACAGCGGGCTGCAATCCGGAGACAATGGCATGGAACCCTCCGGAAGCGATGCAGTCTACCGGCTCGTCCTGGAGGAGGGCCGCCAAGGGGCCACCCTGGCTCGGAGCCCGGAGCTGGGACACCCCAGCGGATTGGCCGTGGGAAATCGGGGAATCTTCGTGACCACTTCGGGGACCGGAGAGATCTTCAGGCTCACTCCGGCCGGGGAGCAAACCGTCGTCCTTCCCGGTTCGGGCCGCCCCTTGGAGGGTGTGGTCTTTCTACCGGACGGGGGATTCGCCTACTCGTCTCCCGGCCAGTCGGCGATCCGGCTGGTGACGGGAGAGGGACGGATCGTCCGGTTGCTGGACGAGGTGGCCGATCCGGGGATCCTCGGGTACGATGAGGCCAGACATCGTCTCCTGGTGCCTCTAAAAGAGGTCCACGGCCTCCTCTTCATCGACCTTCCCCCACCCGAGGAGGTGGAGGCACCTACCTGAGCGGGGCCAACTCTCCCCGCCCCTCGTCGCCGTATCGTTCGAGGGGCCGGGCCCTTTCCTGGGCCTCCCGGGCCACGGCTCGACCCTCGTTCTCGTCCACCGTATAGAGGATCGCCGCGCCCACCGCGAAGAAGACAATGATGGAGAGGATCCCCAATCGGCTGGAACCGGTGAACGTGATCACCAGCGCCATGACCGAGGGGCCCATCATCCCGGCGAACTTGTCCATGACTCCGTAGAACCCGAAAAGCTCTCCCGACTTGTAGGCGGGGATCATGCTGGAGAAAAGGGAGCGTGAGAGGGCCTGGGTGCCCCCCTGTACCGTCCCCACCAGAAAGGCCAGGGTCCAGAAGTGGATGGCCGACGTCATGAAGTAGCCCAACACCGAGATGAGCGTATAGACGAGGAGCCCCAGGAAGATGGCTCGCTTGGTGCCGATCCGGCCGGCCAACATCCCGAAGAGGAAGGAAAAGGGGACGCCCACGAACTGGACCATGACGATGGCTCCGATCATGTGGGCTTCCTCGATGCCGAGCTCGGCCCCGTAGACCGACGCCATCCGGATGATCGTTCCGATCCCGTCCCCGTATATCAGGTACGCGATCAGGAAGACGAAGGCGTGGCGGTACGAGCGAAGGGCCTGGAAGGTGGAGCGAATCCGGTTGAGCGCGAACTGGAGAGTGCTCTCGCCCGCGCCCTCTCCCGGGGCCAGCTCGGGACGGGGCTCGGGCACCTTCAGGAGGATCGGTA
>SKSR01000362.1 GCA_007122885.1 Gemmatimonadota bacterium | reverse complement strand
CGAGTTCTACCGGGTCCAGTTCCGGAAGAAGATCTACCAGTCGGTCGCCGAGCTTCAGGAGGATCTGGACGCGTTCCTGAGGAAGTACAACGAGGTGCGGACCCACCAGGGCCGGTGGTGCTACGGGAAGACTCCGATGCAGACGTTCCTGGACACCCTGCCTCTCGCCAAGGAGAAGCTCACGGCGGCCTGAGGGCCACCCGACACTCAACGCACCGGACTCAGTACCAACTGTCAGGTCAGATCCCGACTTCTACACCTTCGCTTCGCGGCGCACTACGGCTTCAAGGTTCGCGCCTGCCGTCCCTACCGGGCCCAGACCAAGGGGAAGGTGGAGCGGCCCGTCTCCTACGTGCGCGACAACTTCATCTATGCGAGGGACATCCTGAACGATGCCGACCTCGAGGACCAACTCGAGCGCTGGCTCGAGAAGACAGCCAACGTTCGCATCCACGGCACCGTGAAGGAGCAGCCTGTCGTGCGCTACGAACGCGATGAGCGCATCGTTCTCCGCCCGCTGCCCCCGCGTCCCTACCGCTCCCTCGTGCTGGACCAGAGGCGCCCCGCAGCTGTCGACCACCGTGTGCGCTCCCCGAAGGTGCCCGTGCTTGGGGTCGAGCGCCGCCCGCTGGCTGATTACCAGGCTCTTGTAGGAGGTCCACGATGAAGCACGCCAAGCCGTCGCGTCGCGACCGCATCCGCTCCCAACTCGCGGATCTGAAGATGCCCGGAGCTCTCGAGGCACTCGATGGGGTCCTCTCGCAGGTCGACGGTGCGCAGATCGGAGCCGCCGAGGCCATCGAAGCCCTCCTTGGCGCTCAGATCACGCTGCGCAACAACCGCCGCCTGCAGGCCGCCATGCGCTCCAGTCGTCTGCCCGCCGTGAAGACGCTCGACGACTTTGACTTCTCGTTCCAGCCCTCGATCAAGCGGGACCAGGTTCAGAGCCTCCACGATCTCGGGTTCCTCGAACGCAGAGAGAACGTGATCTTCCTCGGCCCCCCGGGCGTCGGGAAGACGCATCTGGCCATCAGCCTGGCGATCGCTGCGGCCCAGAACGGCCGCCGCGTCTACTACGGCACACTCGCCGATCTCATCACCTCTCTCGAAGAGGCCCAGGCCTCCGGCAAGCTCGGCCACCGCCTCAAGACCCTGACTTACCCCGCGCTTCTGGTCGTCGACGAGATCGGCTACCTGCCCATCACTCGAAACGGCGCGATGCTGTTCTTTCAGCTCATGACCCGCCGCTACGAGACCGCTTCCACCGTCCTTACCTCCAACAAGAGCTTCGAGGAGTGGGGTGAGGTCTTTGGCGACGACGTCATGGCCGCGGCGCTCATCGACCGCCTGCTCCACCACTGCCACATCGTCAACATCCGCGGCAACAGCTACCGGATGCGCAGCCACGCCGACCTCTGGCAGGCGCTCAACCCCACCGCTCAAGCCAAAGAGCGCTCACCTCGCTCACGCAAGAAGAAGGAGGCTTCCATGCCCGACGGATGATCTCGCACCCCCCTGCTGAGCGGGACATTTTCATCCGCCACAAATGGGACATTTTCATCCGGCGTTGACACCTGGAGGCGGGCGGCCAGCGCGCCGGGGCTGCAGAGCTCTGGAGGTCCGACGCCCGGCGCCCGCTTCGACCCGGTCGGTGTGACAGGTGTATTGTGCTCCCGGTAGCAAATCAGACGAGAAGGAATGCTCCATGACGAACTCGAATTCCCCGCCAACCCTCCGAGCCCCACGAGGACCGGAGCGAAGCTGCAAGGGATGGGCCCAGGAGGGGGCCCTCCGGATGCTCATGAACAACCTGGATCCGGAGGTGGCTGAACGGCCCCAGGACCTGGTGGTCTACGGTGGCAGGGGAAAGGCGGCCCGGGATTGGCCCTCCTTCCACCGGATCGTGGAAGAGCTGAGTGAGCTGGAAGACCACGAAACCCTACTGGTCCAGTCGGGGAAGCCCGTGGGCGTCTTCGCCACCCACCCCGGAGCTCCGCGGGTCCTTCTGGCCAACTCGAACCTGGTGGGCCGGTGGGCAACCTGGGAGCACTTCCACGAGCTGGAGCGGAAGGGCCTCATGATGTACGGCCAGATGACCGCCGGCTCCTGGATCTACATCGGCACCCAGGGCATCCTGCAAGGCACCTACGAGACCTTCGGAGCCATGGCCCGGGCCCACTTTGGAGGGAGCCTCTCGGGTAGGTGGATTCTCACGGGAGGGATGGGGGGCATGGGAGGCGCCCAGCCCTTGGCCGCCACCATGCACGGCGCGGCGATCCTGGTCGTGGAGGTGGACGAAGCCCGGATCCGTCGCCGGGTCGAAGGGGGGTACTGCCACCGGATCACCCACAACCTTCAAGAGGCGCTCACATGGATCCACGAAGCCCGTAAGCGAAGGGAGGCCCTGTCCGTGGGGCTCGTGGGCAACTGCGCGGACGTTCTACCGGAGATGCGGGACCGGAACGAGGTGCCCGACATCCTCACGGATCAAACCTCGGCCCACGACCCGCTCTACGGCTACGTGGCCTCCGGGTTCACGGTGGAAGAGGCCGAGACCTTGCGCCGGGAGGACCCGGAAGGGTACCTGGAACGCTCCCGGGGCTCCATCCGCACCCACTGCGAGGCCATGGTGGCCCTCATGGGCCGAGGGGCCGTCACGGTGGACTACGGGAACAACCTCCGCGGCGAGGCACAGCGGGCCGGATACGAGGACGCGTTCTCGTATCCCGGCTTCGTCCCGGCGTACATTCGCCCGCTCTTCTGCCAGGGGAAGGGCCCCTTCCGGTGGGTGGTCCTCTCCGGCGACACGGCCGACCTCCGGCGGACCGACGAGTTGGCCCTTGAGCTCTTCTCCGGCGACGACCATCTGGAGCGCTGGATCCGGATGGCCCAGGAGCAGGTTCCGGTCCAGGGCCTTCCGGCCCGCATCTGTTGGCTGGGCCAGGGGGAGCGGGCCCGCTTCGGCAAGGCTCTGAACGAGCTCGTGGCCCGGGGGGAAGTGGCGGCGCCGGTGGTCATAGGGCGGGACCACCTGGACACCGGCTCCGTGGCGTCACCCTACCGGGAGACGGAGGGCATGCGGGACGGAAGCGATGCGGTGGCCGACTGGCCCATCCTGAACGCGCTCCTGAACACGGCGTCCGGGGCGAGCTGGGTTTCCGTCCACAATGGAGGGGGAGTGGGAATCGGAAACTCCCTCCACGCCGGGCAGGTCCTGGTGGCCGACGGGAGCCCGGAGATGGGGGAACGCATCGAACGGGTCCTGACCAACGACCCGGGGCTCGGAGTGGCCCGCCACGTG
>SKSR01000076.1 GCA_007122885.1 Gemmatimonadota bacterium | reverse complement strand
GGCGACGTTGGATTTCTACGAGGCGGAGATCGGGAGGCTCGTTTCGCTCTTCCAGTCCCAGGTCCAGCCCATCGGTGAAACTCCTGAGGAACAAGGGATTTATGCCGTGCGGGCCCGCTGGGTGGAGGGGCGTCGGTGGAAGGCGCTGGCTTTGACCGGGGACGGCAGGTACCATCACGCTGGCGCTCGCCCCCATTTTCTCCGTTGGATTTCCCCGGAAATGAGAGGGTTGGCCGAACAGGCCACCGAGTCGGCCTTCGGAAGGGTCGAGCTCGTCCATCACGGAGATCTTCTGGTGCCGACGGATCGGTCGGACCAGATGTTCGTCCTTCTGGAGTCAGGGACGGAGGAGGACCTGGTGGGGTGCGGCCTCGTCGTGGAACCCTCCACGGGCACCCAGACACCGCGTGGAGGGGACTGCCCGAGCTGCCACGGGGATCCCGGTGGTTCCGGCCCCCCTCCGGCTAGCGAGCTTCCTGACTGGGGAATGGAATTTCAAGAAAGGATGCTGGAAGAGAACCGAAGGAGCCTCATGGATCCGGCCGAGCACGAGCGCGTTCTGGAGTACCTGGAGTCTCTGTCGGACGACTAGTCGGGTCGGACGGTGGTTCCCCCTGGTTCGGAGGGGGCGTGTAGGGGGGTGGTAGGGCCTGCTCCTGGTGAATCGGACGCCCCGCCTCCTCCGTCCCCTCCCATGGCCGAGCGGGCCTTTTCCAGCCTTTCCGCCAGTGCGTACAGGGCGGAGAGGGCTTCGTCCACCTCGGTCGTCAAACCATTCTCCGGACCGTGGGCGTCGCCGTTGGAACCGGATCTCGGGACCCTGGACGAGGCCCGGGGGGCTCGGGCCCGCTCGTACAGGTCGACCGTCTCCTCCATGGGCTCGATGTCCAACTCCTCCCGGAGGATTCGGATGCAAGACCCGTACTGGCGGAGGGCCGAGGGGCGGTCGCCCTTCGCCAGGTGGCACTCCATGACCGCACGGTGGATGTGCTCTCGAAGAGGGTCCTCCCGGAGGAGCTGGCGGCCCCAGCCGATGGCTTCCAGCCACTCCCCCCGAGAGCGGTGGAAGTCCACGAGCCGTTCCAGTCCGTTGAGGTATGCAGTGCGGAGCCTTTCCCGGTCGGGTTCGCACCAACGCCGGTAACTCCCTTCCAGAAGCTCTCCCCGGTATAGGTGGACCGCGTCGGATATCCGCTGCGCCCCCTCCTCCCCGATGGGCTCGGAGCCACCTCCGTCCGTTCCCGAGAGGCGGGCGGTGAACGCACTGGCATCGTCCCAGGCGTCCTCGGTTCCGGGAAAGCCCACTTGCTGTCCCTCCACCCGGAGGACGGTCCCCCGGAGGGACTCGCTGGGCTCCACTACGGAACGGATGCGCCAAAGGGCGGTCCGCAGGGATCTCCGGGCGTGCGTGTCCCTCTGCTCCCCCCAGAATCGTCCGCACAGGACGTCACGGTGGAACGTGCGATCTCGGTTGAGGACCAAGAAGGCGAAGAGGTCTCTGGACTTCTCCGTGGCGAAACCGGGAAGGAGCGTTTCGCCCGAGTAGACCTCCAGCCCGCCGAAGAGGCGAACCCGCAACTGATCCATGGTTCCAATGGATGATGCGAGGTGAGACCGGCTGGGAAGTGACTCTTCCCTACGCTGCCACCAGCCGTCGGACGAAGCGTGAAGGCTGGGCGAGCCGAGCCCCATAAATGACGTCCGATTCCGTGCAACGCAAGAGTCCATGGTAGGTAGCGGTTCGCCGACCCTTCATCCTTGACGCTCCGCTCGCTTTCCTGTACCCATGTTGCCTCTCCGAAACGACTTCGCCTCCCTCCGGCGTCAGACGGAGACCGCTCCGGAGGTAGTCGACCCTCATTGGAAAGGAAGGCAACACTCATGCGTAGCATCCCCCGATGGAATCGGATGGCGCCCGCTTTGATAGCCGCGATCATCGGCCTCTGGGCGGTCCCTGGAGGGGGCGTGGCACAGGCTCCCCAGGGTCTGGGCCAGGAGGTCGCCGAACTCCTGCCCCAGGAGGTGGCCGGGTTCACCCTGCAGGACGTCCAGCCCCAGGACGAGGGAGCCGCCCAGGCGGTCTATGCGGCGGACGACGGAGGTGAGCCGATGAACGCCATCATCGCATACGGGCAGGCCGCCGCCGGCCTGCACCAACAGGTCCAGTCCCAGGTGGGCGAGGACAGTGGGGAGTTGGAGGTGGATGGAAAGACCTTCACGAGCCTCCAAATGGGATCGGACCTCATCGTGTTCAAGCACCTGGACCCCATCTTCCTGGCCGCCGGCTACGAAGTGGCCGACCCGGACGCCGACATGGGTGCCCTCGAGTCCTCGGCGGTGGCGTTCCTCGAAGGCCTCGATCCGGCCGGCCTCGCCGAATGGACGCCCTCCGAGGAGGTGGCGGGAGGGGCGGAGTCCGAGGCAGGGGACGACGGGATCGAGAGGTGTCAGGACCCCGACTGCTTCTCCGAGTACATTTCCCGGTGCGAATCGGCCGAGTTCGGTGCGAGCCTGGCCCCCACGCTGACGGTGGTGTACGCCGTGGAGGGCCCCGGAGACGGGGACGGGTGCCAAATTTCCTTCCGATTCGAGGACAACCCGAACCCGGACCTGGTGGACACCCCGCTCTACTTCACTCTGGATCCCGATGTCGGGTTCACACAGGAGCTGATCCAGGAGGTGATGGAGGGATGCCTGGACGGAGATGAGGCGGCGGTGGAGCGGTTCCAGTGCGAGGGTCCGCTCCTGGAAGCCATGTAGTGTTCTTGCTGGGTCGAGCGGCAATGGGACGGGTGGCTCGGAGCGCGAGCGTTCTTCCGGGCCACCCGTCCGCGCCCGCCGGCCCGGTCCGAGGGTCCGGGAGCGGTCAGTGGTTTCCGTCCCACTCCGTCGCCTCGGAAGGCCGGGTGACGAGGATCTTGTCCACCCGGCTTCCGTCCATGTCCATCACCTCCAGGCGGAGGCCCAGCCACTCCACGGAGGCGGCCGGTCGCGGGGAGCCGTCGAGCTGCTCCACCATGAAGGCGTGGACGGTGGGCCACCGGGACGGGGCGGCGCCCTCCCTATCGAACCGGTGCAGGAACTGGTCGAATGGGAGAAGGCCGTCCACGAGCCACGACCCATCCGCTCGCTCGAGCACTGCTGGTTCCGGGATCTCCTCCGGCTCGGGGAGGTCCCCCACGATCCCCTCCAGCACGTCATTGAGGGTCACGAGCCCCACAACCTTCCCGTTCCGGCCCGTGATGAAGGCCATGTGATCTCCCGACCACTGGAAGAGCTCGAGAAGTCGAAAGGCGGGGGTCCAGTCC
>SKSR01000035.1 GCA_007122885.1 Gemmatimonadota bacterium | reverse complement strand
GGTTTTTTTGAATTTGTAGACCGAGGGGGGAACGACTGCGACGAGGGATCGGCCTCACGCCAGTAACGCGCCCAGTCCCCAGCGCCTCTACTCCCCGGAGGAGCCCATTGGGCTCCTCCGGGGCCAGGGCGTAGTGGAAGGAGCGGGACAGGATGACGACCTCCGGGCCCACCCGTACGTGCTCGCCCAGAATCCGCTCGGCGGGCACGAGCCCGCGGCCGGGCAGGCCCACACCTCCAAATCCGAGCACGCCGCCGCGGAAGGGAGGGTGGGGCCACCCACTACGACGGAGTCGACGCGACGACGAAGCATGATCCGTCACCTTCCCTTGGAGGGTGGGTGGGGAGTCGAGCATGCGCCCCATTGAGCGCCCGGCCCGCCGTTCTTGCCTTCCGAGATCGATGGCCCATATATGGACTTTCGGGTTGGGTGCGAGGTCCTGCTGTGGGCCCGTCGAAGCAGGGTCGCCGCCCTCCCAGTCGTCGACACTTCGCCCGAGAAGCGAAATGAGCACGAGACGGCCCACCCCCGAAGCACTCTCTGCAGCAGAGCGGCTGATACACCCACCCCACGAAGCTGCTGGTACCGGCCGGAGGACAGGGACGCACGGAATGAAGCGCCTCCCCGTGGACGTCTTTCGGAACACGGTGTTCTGGTTCGTCGCCCTGCTGGTGGTTCTCGTCGCCGGCTTCTGGGAGAGCTACTTTTCGACCCTGTTTCAGGGGGTCCACATCACCCACCATTTTCATGGCGTCACCATGCTCGCTTGGGTGCTGCTCCTGATCACCCAGGCCGCACTCGTTCGCACGGGACGCCTGAGCCTCCATCGGGTGGTGGGGAGGGTCTCTTATGTGGTTGCACCGCTGGTCGTCGTGTCCGGCGTGGCGGTGAACCTGTACTTCATCGGGAGGCTCGAGGAGCCGCTGGTCCCGCCGGCGCTGAGCGCCTACTGGTTCGGTTATTTCCTCGCCGGGCTGTTCGCCGTGCTGTACACACTGGCAATGATCCATCGCAGGAACTTCCACCTTCATGCGCGCTACATGATCGCCACCGGTTTGGTCTTTCTGGTGCCCGGCCTCTCACGAGCGTTCCTCAACATCGTCGAACCCCTGGGATTGCCTTCCCTGGGCTTCTACCAGACCCAAATCTTCACTGGACTTCTCGGCGTTGCCTGCATCGGGTGGGACCGCATGAGGGGGCCAATCCGTGCCCCATTTGTGGTATTCACCGTCGCCTGGGGCTTGCACCTCGTGATCTGGCACCTGATTCCCCACTGGGGTGCGTGGCGAACGTTCACGGCTTGGTCGGCAGCGTTGGGCTCGTAGGGTGGGGAACCGTCCATAATCGCCGAAGCCGGTCCCCCTAGAGGCTGACCACCCCTAAGAGGGTCAGCCCCCCCACGAGGAAGAGGAAGGGGGTATCCCAGGTGTGCGGTGAAAACGCCTCGGCCAGCGTCATGAGGATGGGTACGGTGGCGAGGGCCACCCAGAACTGCACTGGGGTGAAAAGCTCCTGAAAGAGCACGATCACCACCAGCCCGGCGAAAAATACGCAGGCGCTCCCCTCCAGCGTCCGCACATATTCCCGGTCACCGTGAAGCGCTCGGACCCGGTACTCGTGCTTTCCAAAGCGGATCCCAACCGGCTCCGCCAACCCGTCTCCGATGGCGTTGATGAGGATGGGGATCATCATCAGACCCCCGTGTCCCAGCCACCCGAACAGGATCACCAGGGGAATGATCACCAGGTATCCCGCCACCACCTGCGACGAGAGCCACCAAAGGGTGTAGGGTCGATCCTCGGGCCGGTCCAGCGATGCGAACATGATGGCCAACGGTGGAATCCGGCTGCGGATGGGGTGACTGTAAAGTCCCAACGATGCGATGAGGAGGGCACCGGTGGCTGTCGTAGTGACCAGGGACGGCTGAAAGTCGAAGGCCCGATGTAGGAAGATGGGTACGAAGAAGAGCACGAAGTGGTTGATCTTCCGGGTGTAGTTGACCCGGACATTCCAGCGAAGAACCATGAGCCCGGTAACGAAGGCCACCGTGAACAAGGTGACGAACTTGAGGGCTTCCACGGCCCAGTAGCCCTCTGGGAACATCCCTCCCTCCGGGCCAGGTGGTTCCACCCTCACCGGGTGATATCGAGTCTCGGCGCTTCCGTCCTTATAGCCGCAGGGCTGCGGTCCATGCAATCGGTGGGACAGCCGGTGTGAGCGGTACGCGAGCGGAGCAAATCTTCCGCGCTATCCGGTTCGGATCCATCACCTCCGTCACGTTCTATTGAACTGAACCTCGCGAAACCTTAAATGTCTTTTGCAAAAAATGTCCTTTCCAAAGCGGACTCCAATCGGAGCATTCCATGACCATTTCGGAGCCTGTCACCCACCTCCGCCATCGCCGTACCCGCATCGTGGCGACCCTGGGCCCCGCCTCCCAGGAAGTGGAGACGGTCCGAGACCTGATTCGGGCGGGGGTGGACACCTTCCGCCTGAATCTCTCCCACGGGACGCACGCCGATCACGAAGAGGCCTTTCACCGTGTCCGCGACGCAGCCACCGAGCTCGGGGCTTCGGTGGGCGTGCTCGCAGACCTGTGCGGCCCGAAGATCCGGGTTGGAAGCTTCCCCGACGGCGGGATCGACCTGCCGGCCAACGGTCGGATCACCCTCACGACCCGTAACGTGGAAGGGGCACCAGGACTCGTCCCCTCTGGGTACCGGGAGCTCGCCGACGATGTGGAGCCAGGCGACCGGATCCTCCTGGACGACGGACGGCTGGAGCTGGAGGTGGAGGAGCTCGAGGGGACCGAGATCACCTGTCGGGTGGTGCGGGGAGGCCGCCTCAAGACCCGTAAGGGGATGAACCTTCCGGGCGTTCGGATCTCCGCCCCGGCGCTCACCGAGCAGGACCGGGATGACGCCCGTTTCGCGGCCGGGCTGGGAGTGGACTACGTGGCGCTATCCTTCGTCCGGAGGCCGGCTGACGTTCACGAGCTCCGCACGCTCCTGGGCGAGGCCGGCTCGGGTGCACGGATCGTGTCGAAGATCGAGAAGCCGGAGGCGCTCCGCGAGATCGACGGGATCCTCGCGGCGAGCGATGCGCTCATGGTCGCACGGGGAGATCTGGGGGTGGAGCTTCCTCCCGAAGAAGTGCCGGTGGCCCAGGTCCAGCTCATGGAGATGGCGCGGCGCGCAGGAAAGCCAGTGATCGTCGCCACGCAGATGCTGGAATCCATGATGACGGACTCCCGCCCCACCCGGGCCGAGGTATCTGACGTAGGCGGTGCCGTAATGAGCGGAACCGACGCGGTCATGCTTTCGGGAGAGACGGCCGCGGGCGCGCATCCCGTGGAGGCCGTTCGCATCATGGACCGGGTGTGCCGCGAGGTGGAGGGCTATCTCTGGGAGAGGGGCGGGTTCGGATCGCTGACGTCGGAGCCGGGACCGGAACGACCCACACGCATCGAGGACGCCGTCTCCCGCTCCATCTCTCAACTATCCAGGGACCTCATGGTCCGAGCCGTGGTGGTGCTCGACGCCGACGGCCGCACGGCCGCCAAGGTGAGCGCCGGGCGGCCCCAGGCCCCCATCCTCGTCGGCTCGAGCGTTCCGGAGCTCCTGCGGTCCCTCTCCCTGCTCTGGGGCGTCGTAGCCACCCGCATCCACGAGGGGGATGAGAGGGACGGTACGTTGGCCCGTCGGGTCGCGGTGGAGGGCGAGCTGGCCGGTCCCGGAGACCACATCCTGGAGGTCCGTGGATTCCACCCGGACCCCGCCCTCGAGATGCCGTCGGTGAAGGTGATCCGGGTGTGCTGATACGGTATCCACCCGACAGTTGCCCTTCGAAAACAAGGGGTTGATCGACCGGCTCCCGGGGCCAAAGGGTCCCCATCCGAACCGGGCAAGCCAGGAGATCGAAGACGCCTATCTCGAGCTCTACAACACCAAGCGGCCTCACCGTGGCCGCGAGATGAACGGAAGGGCTCTCTAAACCGACTTCAAGGCCGCAATCCGGAAGGCCAGGAACGCCGCCGCCTCCACCCCAGGCAAGGAGGAAAACAGCGCCGCTTGGGAACTGAGCCCAGCGGGGTCGAGTGGGTCTTCTTCGAGTCCCTCCGGGCGGAGGGGCGCGATTTTCGACTGAGCGGTGACCGGAGCCCAGCTGGAGAGATCGGAGAGGAAGGCCGGGTGTGGTTCGAGATAGAGGACCGGAAGGTGCGGTGGGCGGGAATGAAAGGCTGGGAGGTTCGGCGCGGAAGGAGGCAGACGTTCGCTTCGGAGCCGACCAACGGGTCCGGTCCGTGAGGTGGAGGGAAGCTCTAGAAGTCGGGATCTGACCTGACAGTTGGTACTGAGTCCGGTGCGTTGAGTGTCGTGTGGCCCTCAGGCCGCCGTGAGCTTCTCCTCGGCGAGCTCGGCCTTTCCGTTCCGTCGGAGCACCAGGGCGTCGGACCGCCTCTCGGCCACCAACCGCTCAAGGGCGTTCCACTCCCTCGTCTCCTGCGACTGGCTAATATCTCCCCGGCCGAAGAGCGAAATCCTCCGGTTGTGGCCCGCTGCTGCCGGCGCTACCGAGCCTTTCCGCTGCACCTTCGTCATGCCGGGCTGTTCTTTTTCCCTGCTCATGTGGACGCTCCCCGGGGGCAAAAGTGGGAGTTTTTCACGCCTTTTCGCGCAAATTCCGGTCCCACAGGCGGTATCAGCCGCCAAGGACGGGGGGCAAGCGTAGCGCGAGGGGGAGATCAGGCCATTCGTGGCTGCGGTCGCCCTGTGGCCGATCCCCTCGCCGTCCCAATGAGGACCGGACCGGGGCTCGGCCCCTCGGGTGCCGGCCCCGCTGCTTGCGCGCCCGGGGCGCCGATCCTACGATGCCACGAACCTCCAGTGCGCGGAACGGTCGCCGACGTTCAAGGGGTGCCCTTCGAGCTCAGGGCATATCCTCGAAACAGTGGTTGGGAACCGGATCCGGCTGGCCCCGACTTTTCAGATAGCTGGAAAGAGCCCCACCACCGAACCATCCCCCCCGGAGATCCCGATGACCCGTCGTTCATGGTCCGCCTTGGCTTCACCACTACTCGCCGTGGTGGTTTTCGCCGCCTGCTCCCCGGGCGCGGACCGCCAGCGGGACGATACCGTGACGATTCTGGAGTTGGCAGACATCAACCGACCCATGCCCTTCCTGAGCGAATCGGTGCTGGACGGCGAGGTGAACGGGATGCTCTACATGGAAATCCTTGGGTCCCGCTGGGAGGATGGGCAGCTCCGTTTCCTCACCGCCGACGAGGACGTGCTGGCGCTCGCCAAGTCGTACGAGTTCTTCGGGCCCGACTCCACGTCCCTCCGCTACCACCTGCGGGGAGACGTCCGCTGGTCCGACGGGCGTCCGCTCACCGCCCACGACGCGGTGTGGACCATCGAAACCCGGGGCGATCCCGCCGTCGCTTCGCCCCGCCGGGACTACAATCAGTTCATCGAGAGCGTAGAGGCCGAGGACGACTCCACCTTCGTGGTCCACTTCACGCGCCGGTACCCCGAGATGCTTCCCCACACGGGGGTGGGCATCGCACCGCGTCACCTCTACGAGGAGACGGATCCATCCGACCTCCGGACCCACCCAGCCATGGCCAACCCGGAGGCCGGGCGGCTGGTGGTGAGCGGTCCTTATATGATCGGCCAGTGGCGCCGAGGGCAGCGCCTCCTCCTCGTCCCCAACCCCGAGTTCGATCCCCAGCCCCACATCCCGAGGGTGGAGTTCCGCATCATCCCCGAGCAGACCACCCGGATCATCGAGCTGCAGACGGGCAACGCCGACGTCATGGCCCTCCCCCACGACCAGGTGGACCGGGTCCGGCAGGAGGTACCCGACCTGCGGATCGAGACCAGAGAGGGCCGGGTCTACGACTACATCGCCTACAACCCCAACGCTCACCCTGCATTCCAGAGCGCGCGGGTCCGCCGGGCGTTGGGGCTGGCCATCGACCGTGAGGCCCTCATCCGGGCACTGAACCTCGAGCGGTTCGCCGAACCCGCTGGCGGCCCCTTCTCTCCGATCCAGACCCTGCACTACGATCCGGAGGCCCAGGCCCCCCTCCCCTTCGATCCGGACGAAGCAGCCCGCATCCTGGACGAGGAGGGATGGGCCGTGGGTGCCGGCGGGGTCCGGGAGAAAGAGGGTGAGTCCCTGAGCTTCACGCTGGGCACGAACGCAGGAAACCAGCGTCGGGCCGACATTGCCCAGATGGTCCAACAGCAGTGGCGGCGGGTAGGGGTCGATGCCCGAATCCAGACCCGGGAGACGAACACGTACTTCGACGCCCTTACGAGCCGCGACTTCGAGGCCGCTATCGCAGGGTGGTCCATCGGTCTCTTCGTGGACATGACGAGCCTGTGGGAGGGCGACTCGGCATTCAACTACACCTCGTTCGACGATCCCGAGGTGAGCCGGGTCATGCAGGAGGCCCTGACTCAGCCCACCGAGGAGGAGGCGGCGGCGTACTGGCGGGAAGCGGCGGCCCGGATCGTGGAGCAGCAGCCCTATAGCTGGCTTTTCTATATGGACGAGGTGGTGGGGGTTCGGGACCGGATCCAGGGAACGCGCATCAATACCCTGGGCACGCTCCAGAACCTCCACGAGTGGACCATCGGTTCCGCTGTGGCCGAGGAGAACTGACGGGCCGTGTTCCGGTACCTGCTCCGGCGCCTCCTAGGGGCAATCCCCCTCGTGCTGGGGATCCTCACCCTCATCTTCTTTTTGATGCACTTGGCACCGGGGGACCCCACCAGCCGGTACTTCGACCCTACCATCAGCCCCGAAGTGATGGATCAGATGCGCCAGAACCTGGGCCTGGACGAGCCGGTTCCGGTCCAGTACATGAAGTGGATGGGGGCCTTCCTCACGGGCGACTTCGGCTACTCGTTCTCCTACATGCGCCCGATCTCCCAGATCCTCCCCGAGGTGATGTGGAACACGGTGCAGCTCACCTTCATGGCCCTGATGGTGATCTTCGGACTGGGCATGCTCATCGGAATCTTCCAAGCCGTGCGCCAATACTCGGTGGCGGACAACGTCCTCACCTTCGTGGCCCTGTTCTTCTATTCCATGCCGGGGTTCTGGCTCGCGCTCATGTTGATCCTGATCTTTTCGCTCAAGGCGAGCCAGTGGGGGTGGGCCGTTCAGTTTCCAGCCTCGCAGATGACGAGCGGTGGATACGAGTTCATGACCACGGGCGAGCAGATCCGGGACCGCTTCATGCACCTCATCCTCCCCTCCATCGCCCTGGGGGTCGGGTCGGCCGCAGGCGTCGCCCGCTACATGAGGGGTTCCCTCCTGGAGGTGATCCGGCAGGACTTCGTCCGGACCGCCCGGGCCAAGGGGCTCGAGGAACGGGTGGTCATCTTCAAGCACGCGCTCCGGAACGCGCTGCTCCCCATCATCACACTCCTGGGCCTCACCCTCCCCTTTCTCTTCAGTGGAGCCGTGCTCATCGAGGTCATCTTCGCGTGGCCGGGGATGGGGCGGCTCATCGTGGACGCGGTTTTCCAGCGAGACTACCCCCTCATCATGGCCACGAGCTTCGTCATCGCCGTGTTCGTGATCCTGGGGAACCTGCTGGCGGACGTGCTCTACGCCATCGCCGATCCTCGCATCCGGGCCGGGTGAGGTGTCTGGGGATCGAAGGTCCGGCGGGGCTATGACCTCCCCACCAACCGGGGCCGGATCCGCCTTGGGCCACGTTCCCGGGGCCCCGGGCGATGGGGCCGGGAGAAAGCCGTCCTCCACGGCGCCCGCCCCCCGGAGGCCAGCGACCGGAGCAGAGCTTCTCCTCACCGTGGTGCTACCGGGAAGTGGGCACGTCCTCAGGGGCTCCCGCGGAGTCGGGGTTCTCCTGGCCGCCGGTTGGGCCTCACTCGTCGCCTTGGTGGTCCTCCGCTGGGAGCGGATCGGGGCGTGGATCGTCCCTCCCTCCCCGGCCCTCGACGAGGGGCTGGCCCTGGCGGGAGCGGCCATCCTGCTCCTGGGGATCTGGGCCGGCAGTATTTACGACCTGGCGGTGAGATCCCGGCGCCCCCCCCGGCCCCGCAGTGATTCCCAGTGGGCCCTGGCGGCTCGGCAGCTCCGGGGAAACCGAATGGCCATGGCGGGGCTGGGGGTCATCGGGGTCCTCTATCTCCTGGCGCTGCTGACTCCCCTCATCGCCCCGTTCGATCCCACGACGCAGGGGGACGTGGCGGCGACCCGGTACCTGCCTCCCTCCGGCGAACACCTGATGGGTACGGATCGGTTCGGTCGTGACCTCTTCTCCAGAGTTCTCTACGGAGCGCGCATCTCCCTCTCCATTGGATTCATCGCCATGGGGATCGCCGTGACTCTGGGAACGCTCATCGGAGCAATCGCGGGGTATGTAGGAGGCCTCCTGGACGGGGCGCTCATGCGGTTCACGGACATGATGCTCTCCTTCCCTCGGCTGATCCTCCTCATCGTGATCATCGCCCTGTTCGACGCCTCCATTTTCCTCGTGGTCGTAATCCTGGGGCTCACCGGTTGGATGGGGGTGGCGCGCATCATCCGGGGGGAGGTGCTTTCCTTTCGGGAGCGGGAGTTCGTCCAAGCGGCAGTGGCCCTGGGGCTCCGGGACGACCGGATCCTTTTCCGCCACGTAATCCCCAACGTGCTCGCCCCGGTCATCGTCTTCGCGACGCTGGGCATCGGGAACACGATCCTGGTGGAGGCGGGGCTCTCGTTCCTGGGGCTGGGCGTGCCGCCTCCGACCCCAACGTGGGGAAGCATCATCAACGAGGGGAGGGATGCCCTCCTCACCGCCTGGTGGGTGTCCACCTTCCCTGGGCTCGCCATCGTCTTCACCGTCGTGGCCTTCAACCTCCTCGGCGACGGCCTCCGGGACGCCCTCGACCCACGCCAGAGGACCTGAGAGCCCCATGGATCCCGTACTGGAAGTCGAGGACCTTCGCACCTGGTTCCACACCGGCGACGGCATCGTCCGCGCCGTGGACGGGGTTTCCTTCCATGTCCGCCCGGGGGAGACGGTGGGCATCGTGGGAGAATCCGGGTGCGGAAAGTCGGTGACCGCCCTTTCGGTGATGCGCCTGATCCCCGAGCCCCCGGGACGGATCGAGGCGGGCTCCCGCATCGCCTTCCGGACCGACCGGGGCATGGAGGATCTCGCGAAGGCGAGCGATTCCCGGATGAGGACGATCCGGGGAAACGAGATCGGGATGGTCTTCCAGGAGCCCATGACCTCCCTGAACCCCGTTTTCCGGGTCGGGGACCAGATCGGCGAATCGCTCCGGAAGCACAGGGGAATGGACGGTCGGGAGGCCCGGGAGCGCGCCACCGAGCTCCTCCACCTGGTGGGGATTCCAGCCCCCAGGCAGCGCGTGGACGAATATCCGCACCAGCTCTCCGGGGGGATGCGTCAGCGGGCGATGATCGCCATGGCCCTGGCGTGCGACCCGCGGCTGCTCATCGCCGACGAGCCCACTACGGCCCTGGACGTGACCATTCAGGCCCAGATCCTGGCGCTCCTCCGGCGTCTGCAGGAGGAGTTGGGGATGGCCGTCATGCTCATCACCCACGACATGGGGGTGGTGGCGGAGATGTGCGACCGGATCGTGGTCATGTACGCCGGCCAGGTGGTCGAGCAGGGGCCCGTGGACGAGCTCTTCCACGATCCCCGGCATCCGTACACCGAGGGACTCCTCCGGTCCATTCCCCATTTGGGACGGAAGGGTCACCGTCTCGCCGTGATCCCCGGGCTCGTGCCCTCTGCCACCGCATGGCCGGAAGGGTGCCGGTTCCAGGATCGGTGCCCGTTCGCGTGGGAGGAGAAGTGCTCCCAGGCTCCGCCCCTCTTCCAGGTCGGTGACGGACGAGAGTGCCGTTGCTGGCTGTTGGAGGCCCCCGAACGGAAAGCCGAGGCCCTGGCCGAAGGAAGGGGCTTCCGCATGGAGGCCACCTTGGGAGAGGGCGGCCAGGCGGAGGGAACCCCGGAGGACGGACCGGAGCCGAGGGACGCGCCTGCGGAGGAGGAGGCCATTCTCGAGGTGCGGGACCTCAAGACCCATTTCCCGGTCCGGGGTGGAACGCTCCTTGGGCGTTCCAAGGGCATCGTACGGGCCGTGGATGGGGTGAGCTTCGATCTTTGGAAGGGAGAGACCCTGGGCTTGGTGGGAGAGTCCGGGTGCGGAAAGACGACCACGGGTCGATCGATCCTGAATCTCGTGACCCCTACCGCGGGAAGCGTCCGCTTCCGCGGCGAGGAGGTTCTCGAGATGAAGCGGCGAGAGCTCAGGCGCCTTCGCCGGCGGATGCAGATCGTGTTTCAGGATCCCTTCTCCTCCCTGAATCCTCGGATGACGGTGGACGACGCGCTCCGTGAGGTGCTCCGGACCCACGGCTTGGCCCGGGGAGAGGCAGCGACCCGAAGGATCCGCGAGCTCCTGGACCGGGTCGGTCTCCGACCGGAACAGGCAACACGCTACCCGCACGAGTTCTCAGGGGGTCAGCGGCAGCGGATCGGGGTCGCCCGGGCCCTGGCCGTGGAGCCGGAGCTCATCGTCTGCGACGAGCCGGTTTCCGCCCTGGACGTCTCCGTCCAGGCGCAGGTGATCAATCTCCTGAAGGAGCTCCAGACTGATCTCGGCCTCACCTACCTCTTCATCGCCCACGACCTGTCGGTAGTCCGACACATCTCGGACCGCGTGGCCGTGATGTATCTCGGACGAATCGTGGAGCTGGCAGACGTGGAGACGCTGTACGCGAACCCTCTCATGCCGTACACACAGGCCCTCCTCTCCGCCGTTCCCGTGCCCGACCCTCGGAGCCGCCCCACCCGCGTCCTCCTGGAGGGGGACGTTCCTTCGCCCACGGATCCCCCCTCGGGTTGCCCATTCCACCCTCGGTGCCCCAACCCCCTCAAAGACGTCGAGTGCACGCGTGTCGTCCCGCCGCTGGAGGACAAGGGAGGCGGGCAACTCGTCGCCTGCATCAAAGTGCCAGCGGGGAAGGATGGGAAGGCCGCCTCGTCGGTCGCGGAGCTGAAGAGCTCGGAGGCCTGATCGCGAGACGGGGCCTTTCGGGGCTCAGCGAGGAAGGCAGGGACCCGGCGAAAGCGCTCTGTCCCGGAAGCTATTGGGTCGTCGCCCCATCAGGGGCGGGGGGGAGCGTCACTCCATGGAAGCCGCCACCGTCGCACGCCGACGCTTTCGCCACCAGCGGCCCCCGAAATAGGCCAGGATGAGCACGTTCAGGCTCATCTCCAGCGGCAGGAAGATGTGGCCGTAGTAGTCGGGGTGCCAATAGCTGATGGGTCCTTCGAAGCGGAGGCTCCAGTCGAAGGGGAAGAGGAGAAGGGGGCCGTCGTTGTGATGGGTGAAGATGTCGATCAGGGAGTGGAGGGCGCACCCCGCCGTGAACCAGAGGAGCCCGAACCCCCAGCTCCGGCCTCTCTTCAGGGCGTATCTGCCCAGGACGGCCAGGCCCAGCAGGATGAAAGGGGCGTGCAGGAAGTTGTGGCTCGCGATCCAGACCGGGTGGTGGAAGAAGTACTGATCGTACAGTGAGCCGAAGAGGTCGTCCTCTCCCGCCTGTCGGCGGGGAACCAGGAAGAACCATCCGGTGAGGAGGAAGAGGGGGAGGTCCGGAGCCACCGATCCCAGGACGAAGGCCGGGAGGTGGACCCGCACCCGACGACGGAGGCGGTCCCCGAGGAACCAGGTGACGAGGAGGTGGGATTGGGTCTGCAGTGGATCGCTCCTCTTCCCACGAGGGTGTTGCCCATCGCTATCCGAATTCCGTGGGCTAGATGCACGGTTCCCCGGCTCCCGCCAGGATGTCACCGGACCGCAGGGGGTGCTCCGCGAGTCCGTGCCGGGGACCGGCGCGCTGCCGCCATGTTTCTTTCAACCTTCAGGGCAGACATCAAAGCTCACAGACTGAGCCGGAGGGAATGGAACCGCTTCACTCATCAGCGGCGGGAGGGGGAAGTATTGCCCCGAGGCAGGCTGGGGCTCATCGAATAGCTGGGATAGCCGGGAGCGCGCGCCACCCCGCTCGGGCTCATTGGGGGGCC
>SKSR01000235.1 GCA_007122885.1 Gemmatimonadota bacterium | reverse complement strand
GCGGGCTCGCCAGGGCGTCCTCCAGAGCTCGCTCTTCGGCCCGGAGCTCCGGAAGCTCTATCCCATCGTGGACCCGGAGACCTCGGACTCGGGGATCTTCGACAACGCCTTGGAGCTTCTCCTTCAGGCGGGACGGAGCCTTCCGGAGGCGGTCATGATGATGGTTCCGGAGGCCTGGGAGAACGACGAGCACATGTCGCCGGACCGGCGAGCGTTTTACGAGTACCACGCCAATCTCATGGAGCCGTGGGACGGCCCTGCCTCCATCGTCTTCAGCGATGGCCGGTACGCCGGAGCGGTTTTGGACCGCAACGGTCTGCGCCCGAACCGCTTCTGGGTGACGGACGATGATCGGGTGGTGCTGGCCAGCGAAGTGGGCGTGCTGGACCTCCCTCCCGAAAGGATTCGGTCCAAGGGCCGGCTCCGTTCGGGGTGGATGTTCCTGGTGGATTTCGAGAAGGGTCGCCTGGTGGCGGACGAGGAGATCAAGGAGGCCGTCTCCCGCCGGCGTCCGTATCGACAATGGGTGAACCGACAACGGGTGGAGCTGAGCGACCTCCCTCCTGCTCAACCGCTGGCGGGGAACTCGGAAGACCTCCTCCACCGCCTTCGGCTCTTCGGCTACACTTCCGAACATCTGAACTTCGTCATGGCTCCCATGGTCCGAGGGGGGAAGGATCCCACCGGCTCCATGGGCAACGATGCCCCCCTGGCGTTTCTTTCGGATCGGGTTCGGCTGCTTCCCGACTACTTCAAGCAGCTTTTCGCACAGGTGACGAACCCGCCCATCGATTCCACCCGGGAGGCGGTGGTCATGTCCCTTTCGGCTCCGGTGGGGCCCGAGGGGAACATCCTGGAATCGGTGGAAGCCGATGCGGAGCGTCTTTGGCTGCATCATCCGGTCCTGACCGACGACGAGATGGCCCGGCTCCGGACCCTGGACCACGCGGAGTGGCGAAGCACCGTTCTGGACATCACCTATCCGCGGGAGGAGGGGCCAGAGGGGCTGGAGCGGGCCTTGGAGCGGATCTCGCGGGAGGCGGTGGAGGCCGTGGACGACGGAGCCTCGTTCGTGGTCCTCTCGGACCGGAACGCAGGCCGTCGGCGGGTGCCCGTGAGCGCCCTCATGGCCGTGGGCTCCGTGCACCACCATCTGGTCCGCCAGGAAAAGCGAACGCGGGTGGGAATCCTCGTGGAGACCGGCGAGGCCCGGGAGGTCCATCACTTCTGCACCCTCCTGGGCTATGGGGCCGACGGAATCCACCCCTACCTGGCGTACGAGGCTCTGGATAAGCTCCGGGCGGACGGATATCTGGGCGACGTGACCGACGGCCAGGAGATGGTGGAGCGGTACCGGAACGCCGTGGCCAACGGGGTTCTCAAGGTCATGGCCAAGATGGGCATCTCCACTCTGACTGGTTACAAGGGGGCCCAGATCTTCGAGGTGGTGGGGTTGGGTGACGAGGTGGTGGACCGGTGCTTCGCCGGTACGCCGAGCCGGCTGAAGGGGGTGGGCTTCCGAGAGCTGGCACGCCGCGCCCTGGAGCGCCACGATGCCGCCTGGCCCCAGCGGTCCAACGGCAACCTCCCCCTCCTTCCCAATCCGGGAGAGTACCACTGGAGGCCCGGCGGGGAGAAGCACATGTGGAACCCCGAGTCCATAGCGTCCCTGCGTCAGTCGGCCCAGACCGGGAGTCGGGAGAGCTATGAGCGCTTCGCCAAGCTCTCCAACGAAGATTCCCGGAGTCGTTGCACGATCCGAAGCCTTCTTCGCCCCCGGGGCCGGAATCCCATCCCCTTGGACGAGGTGGAGCCGGCTTCCGAGATCCTGAAGCGGTTCTCCACCGGAGCGATGAGCTTCGGTGCCCTTTCGAAGGAGGCCCACGAGACCCTGGCAGTGGCCATGAACCGAGCGGGCGGGAAGTCGAACAGCGGTGAAGGGGGAGAGGATCCCGCCCGGTTCATGCCCCTGGAAAACGGCGACTCGCGGCGGTCGGCCATCAAGCAGGTGGCGTCGGGCCGGTTCGGGGTCACACTGGAGTACCTGGTCAACGCCGATCAGCTCCAGATCAAGATGGCCCAGGGCGCCAAGCCCGGGGTGGGTGGGGAACTCCCCGGCCGAAAGGTGAGTGAGGAAATCGCCCGGGTGAGGCACACCACGCCGGGGGTCAGCCTCATCTCTCCCCCGCCGCACCACGACATCTACTCCATCGAGGACCTTGCGCAGCTCATCTACGATCTGCGCAACGCGAATCCGCAGGCCGACGTGAGCGTGAAGCTCGTGGCGGCCATGGGTGTGGGGGCAGTGGCCGCCGGCGTGGCGAAGGCCGGGGCCGACCATATCCTGATCTCGGGTCACGATGGAGGGACCGGAGCCTCACCGCTCACCAGCATCAAGCACGCCGGTCTTCCATGGGAGCTGGGGATCTCGGAGGTCCACCAGACCCTGGTGATGAACGACCTCCGGGGTCGCGTCCGATTGGAGACCGACGGCCAGATGAAGACGGGAAGGGATGTGGTGGTGGCCGCCCTCCTGGGAGCGGAGGAGTACGGCTTCTCCACGGCGCCCCTCATCAGCATCGGTTGCATCATGATGCGCAAGTGCCACCTGAACACCTGCCCCGTGGGGGTTTGCACCCAGGATCCCGAGCTCCGAGCCCGCTTTTCCGGCACCCCGGAGCATGTCCTGAACTACCTGTTCCTGGTGGCCGAAGAGGCCCGTCGGATCATGGCGGAGCTGGGGGTCCGGACCGTCGACGAGCTCATCGGGCGGACGGATCTGTTGGAGCCCTGGTTCGAGGGGTTTCCCGAGGAGCAGGTGCGCGGGTTGGACCTGTCCGCCATCACCGTACCCGCACAGGGTCGGGACGAGACCACCGCCGTCCGGCGGGTCCAGCGCCAACCCAGGGGGCTCGATCAGGTGTTGGACCGACGGCTGATCCGGGACGCCCGGGATGCCCTCGAGAAGGGAAGTCCGGTGCGGATCGAGACGACCATCCGGAACGTGGATCGGACGGTGGGAACCCTCCTGAGCCAGGAGGTGGTCCGCCGCTACGGTTCGGGCGGCCTCCCGGACGGAACGATTCGGATCGGGCTGGAGGGCTCGGCGGGTCAAAGCTTCGGAGCTTGGCTCGTGGAGGGGGTGACTCTGGAGCTGGAAGGCGACGCCAACGACTACGTGGGGAAGGGGCTTTCCGGAGGCCGGATCATCGTGCGGCCTCCGGCTGAATCCCCGTTCGTGGCCGAGGAGAACATCATCATCGGAAACGTGGCCCTCTACGGAGCCATTCGGGGCCGGGCCTTCTTCCGAGGCCGAGG
>SKSR01000160.1 GCA_007122885.1 Gemmatimonadota bacterium | reverse complement strand
CACTCATCAACGTCTCCACGAAGTCCCACCCGAACGGAAACGACGATGATCGATAGAGCCGTACGGTACGTGTCTGGTGCGTTTCCGGGATCATGTACTGGTGGCCGTCCCATTCGAACACGTAGGGATAGGACAGGTGGAACGGCTCCGATAGGACGATCCGGTCATAGCGCCACCGGTACCCATCTCCGCTCGTCGCCAAGCCGATTTCTCCCACCTTCCTCTTGCCGTTCTTGACTTCAAAAAACATGTACCACATCCCTTCCCACCGGATCATGAAGGGGTCCGCCACGTACCTCGCCGGGATATCCGACACGTCCTCGGGCTGGATCACCGGGTTCTTCGCCTCTCTGGCCGGACCCAGGTGTCCCAAAGACATGCCCTCGTAAATCCCGATGGACCAGAGCTGACTGGGGGGACGCTTCCGGGACTTCGGCCGCACCCGGCGACCCATCCCCGCTCTCAGCAGCCATTTGATCCGTTCCGGAATGTGCTGCGTGACGTTCATGAGCCCCCCTCAGTGGCATGCCCCGGGTCCGAAGCCGTGGACGGGCGATAGGTGTGAAACCGACCCCTGGGTGGGGGAACCTGGAGCATGGTCCGGTTCACGGGTTCCCGGATTCTTCGAGCGCCTCGAGGTACTCGATCACGATCTCCCGCTGGGCAGCTTCCTCGATTCCGGCAACGGCCATGCTGGTTCCGGGAGCGAACCCGGAAGGATCGGCGAGAAATTCGTCCAACCGCTCCTCCGTCCAGGTGCCCCCCAGGGATTCCAGAGCAGCGGAGTACTGAAATCCCTCCCGAGACGCGATCTCGGCTCCGAAGATCCCGGCCAGGTCGGGTCCAAGGCCCTGACCTGGTTCCCCGATGGTGTGGCAGGCAGTGCAGACCCGGATCACGCTTTCGGTTTCATCGTCCTCCGTCCGCTCCACGGAGACGAGAGAACCTTCATCCGTCCAGAGGAGGAGTCGACCATCCGCCCCCTCCGCCAGATCCCGAATCCTCCTATCCACACGGATCGGCTCTGCATAGACGATCCGTCCTCCTTCCCGGTGCAGGCGGAATAGGGACTCGGCGCGGAGCGTGGCAAGGAGGAGGTCGCCTTGCCACTCGGGGAAGTGACTTCCGGTCACCGCAACTAGGTTCGAAGGTGCGATGGATGGAACCCACGCGAATACCGGTGGGACGAAATCGGTCTCCGAGTCCGTCGCCCCGCGGAGCGGCCAAGTCATCTCCCCGTACTGGGTTCCGTGGGTATCGAAGGGCCATCCGTAGTTGGCGTCCTGGGCCAGCAGATTCAACTCGTCTCCCGCCCGGGGCCCGTGTTCCGAGAGCCAGATCTCTCCCGTTTCCTCCACGTGGAGGCCCTGCGGATTGCGGTGCCCCAGGGTGAAGATGCGGGCCTCCCCACCCTCCAGGGGGATCACCAGGGTCTTCCCGTAGTCCGTATTCCTGTCCTGGGGGTAGATGTCCTCCGCATTCCAGCCATCGAATTCGTGATCGCCGACAGTGACGAGCAGGGCCGAATCACCGAGTGCGGCGATTCGGCCGCCAGACCGGTCCTGGCCCGCGACGCCATCCACCGGCGGCCTGTACGGCAAGCAGGGTTGGGTGTCGTAAAGGGTTCGCCAGGGTCGAGGTGGGTTCACCGCACCGCTCGTGCTTTCCCACGGAGGCGGGTCGCTCAGGACGGTCTCGGAAAAGCGGAGCACGTAGCACCCGTCACGGGTGTTCCAGTAGTGGTGGGAGACGACCACTCGGACTCCGTCATCCAACTCCTGGGTGAGCAGGCCGGAAACCCGAAACCAGTCCGTGTTCACCGTTGTGTCCACTGCGGCTTGGAAGTCTTCCCGGTTCAGCGGCGCATCCAGGGCAAGACGTTCTCCCACCAGGGAATCGCCGGGTTGTTCGTACCGGTAGAAGGCCCCTTCTCCCGTCACGAGCAGGAAGTCGTCACCCAGCCGATCCAGTCCCCCTCCCCATATCGTGGGTTCGGGGTGCTGGAAGTAGGTCAAAGCCACTCGGTGATAGTGGGTGGGCCGACTGTCGATGGTCACGGGCAGCCCTTCCGGCTGCTCCTCTGCGTATATCTGCCCGGCCAAACCCACCCCCACCAGCGCGATGCTCGCTCCACCCAGGAGCAGGGCGGCGGGCTTTCGAAGCTTCCCGAGAACGAACGGGGTGAGCGCCAGGAGCACGAACAGAACGGAACCCACGAGGAGCAGAGGCCGGGAGTAGGAGGAAGCAAAGAGAACAAGGGCCACGGAGAACGTGGCCAAGGCCGTCCCGTAAGGGATGAACGCCATCCGGGCACGCCCAGACCCCTCTCGAGCGATTCCCATTCCCGTGAACAAGGCGGCTATTCCGTACGCCGACGCCAAGCCCATGACCTGGAGCGAGAAGCGATCCTCCGTACTCCATAGCGGTTCGGTTAGCCATAGCTGAGAGGGTGCCAGGAGGAGGAGGAGCACAGCGAGTGGTTGCCACATCAGCCAGAAGGGCAAGAAGCGCGATCGTTGAGTCATTCGACCTTCAAGTCGAGAGGGAGGGGTCACGAAGGCGGAACCGGCCGACCCGGCGGAGCGGGGCGCCCCTCCGGTGGTGGAACCTGAATGTCGGGACTCCCTGAGGTATGGCATCTGAGCGCACCGCTTAGCCCAGATCCGCTGTGCCGCTCACGCCTATGTTCGGTGATGTTCGGTCGCGGGCATTGCCATGCAAGGTTCGGGCCCGAGTCAGGTGAATGGAGGAGAGGCACGGGTCCCCACCTGGTGGGTCAGGAACTCGAGTCGAGGACCCTCCGGTAAAGCCCCACCAACCGCTCGTTGACCTTCTCGGAGCAGTAATCCCGCTCCACCCGGGCCCTTCCGGCTCGCCCCATGGCGGGCCAATTCTCGGCCCGATCGATGAGCTGGGCCAGGCGATCTGCCAAGGCGCGCGCATCGCGCTCAGGCGCCAGGTACCCGGAGACCCCGTCCTCCACGAGCTCGGGGATCCCGCTGTGCCAGGTGCTCACCACCGGCAACCCGCTGGCCATGGCCTCCTTGAGGACGTTGGGGATCCCTTCCTGATCCCCGTCGGCGGCGGTGACGCTGGGCGCCATGAGGATGTGGGCCTCACCGAGGAGGGAGGCCACCTCTTCCCGCCGCTTGGCCCCGGCGAACGTAACGCCGTCCCCCAGTCCCAAGTCCCGGGCCAGGCTTTCAAGCTCGGCCCGGAGCGGTCCCTCCCCCACCACCGTGCACCGGACCGCCCGACCGGCCCTCCGCAACCGCGCCGTGGCCTCCAAGGCGTAGGCCACCCCCTTCTTCTCGACGAGGCGCCCCACACTCACCAGGTG
>SKSR01000370.1 GCA_007122885.1 Gemmatimonadota bacterium | reverse complement strand
TGCTCCGGGACGATTGGACTCTCGCGCGGATGGCCCGGCTCCCGGCGGAAGAGGTCCCGGACCTGGTGGCCGAGGCCATCGACGCCGTCATCGCGGGACGTTGAAGGGGGCGCCCCTTCAGGCGCGATCACCCGCCCCCCGGAGGACCTCCACGGGGAGGCCGGTCCTCAGGGGGGCCGCCCTGGCCCGGGCCAGGGACTCCGGAGGGCGGCCCCACCTCGCCCTGCATTCCCGGAATGGGCAGCGACGCGGGAGGACCGGCCACGCCCGGAAGGTCACCGAGTCCCGCGGATCCCCGACCCAGTGCCGCCTGGACCTGTTCCAGCGCCTGTTCGGAGGCCATGTCCTGCTCCACCAGGTGCGCCAGAGCGGCGATGGCCACCGCTCGCCGCTCCCGGGGTGTCGTGGCGGCGATTTCCTGGAGAACCGACTCGCTCACTCCGGAACCGAGGGCATCGGCGCCCACGGCCAGTTGGGCTTCGTCCAGATCCGTGGCCCCTCGACCCATCACCTCCTGAGCTCGCGAGAGGCCGGCCAGGCGCTGCTCCACCGCCGTCGCGATCCGATCCATCGGGATCCCCTTGGCTCTCCCCTCGGCCACCTTGCTCTCCAGGAGGGAGGTTGGCAGGCCCGCTTCTTCGGCTTGAGCCAGGGCTCCATCGATCCGTTCCTCGGCGTCCTGCGCCCACGCCGGGGAGGGCACCGCGACGAGGAGGCCGGTGAGCCCCATCAGCAATGTCGGCAGTGGTTTTCTCATGATCGTTTCCTCGTATGGTTGTCGGGTCCGTCCGTTCTTCCTGTCCTCCCCTTCATCCTTATAGACGACGAACCCTGACGCTTCGTCACACCCGGTCGGGGAGGCCCGCCGATCGGTCGGGGAGACCCACGGACCCCAGGGTTCGGCGAAGCCGCTCCCGAGCTCTGTGGACGCGCATCTTCACGGCGCTCACGGAAGCTCCCACGACTTCGGCCATATCGTCATATGACAGCCCTTCCCCGTGTTTCAGGAGAAACGCCTCCCGCTGCTCCGAGGGAAGGGTGTCCAGAGCCGACTCCAGCGCCTCTCTGACGAAGCCGGCCTCTCGCTCCCCCTCCGGGTCCGGCCGGTTCTCCGGAACCTCGAAGTCCAACGAGGCCTTCCGCCGGTGGGGAGCGCTCTTGAAGTGATCCAGGCAGCGGTTGCGGAGCATTCGGCTGACCCACAGCCCGAATCGTTCCGGGTCGCGGCACCGGTCCAGGTTCTCGTAGGCCTTGATGAAGCTCTCCTGGACCAGGTCGGCCGCCGTGTCCGGGTCCACCCCGAGACCTCTGGCCTGTCGGAACAGGAGCCCCTGATGACGCTGAACGAGCAGGGCGTACCGCTCCGTGTCCCCGGCGAGGACCCGAGCCACCACGTCCCCGTCGGAAAGCTCCGTCGGGTCGGACGCCCGAGGATCCGAACCCCCGGCACTTGTCCCGTGCTCGCTGCTCATGGTGTCCTCACGGCTTCGTCACGGTACGACCAGGACGGCGACCCAGCCACCCATTCCGTCGTCCCTCCGTCCCGGAAATCCTTCGGGAACGAACCACGTGCCATCGCCTGTACGGAACGCGTATCGATAGACCCCTGAATCCAGGGACAGCTCGAGCCGCCACAGCTCGCCCCTCCGGTCCATCCGGACGGGCTCCCAGCCAGTGAAGTCCCCGGCCACGGAAGGGGGCGCCGACGCTTCCGAGAGGGGGAGCCGGAGGATGACCGTTCCCGTCGACTCCCCTGTCCGGATTTCCGGCCCGCTCCGGGGCGGCGGTCGCTCGCTCCCTCCGAGTCGGTGGCGGACCCCGAGCCCCCAGCTCGTTCGGGCGCTGGAGAGAAAGAGAGGGTCTACGGGCTCCCTCCGCAGGTCCCCGCGGAGTTCCGTATTCGATCCCACGGAGATGGACGCCCCCATGCTCCATGCGGTGGAGGAGGCCCCCGCGTCCAGCCCCGCCACCCACTCGCCCACGGATGCGTTCAAGGAAACCCCCTCCCACGCTCCTCCCCCGGAGACGCCGACGAAGGTGTATCCTCCTTCCTCGGTGTTCAGGTGCCGGGCTTCGCCGCTCACTCGAAGGGATGTGGCCGGGCTCGCCGTCAAGCGGAGGTCGGACGCCCAGACGTTCCGCGTCCACTCCGTGTCCTCCCACTCGGCCCGGTACCAGGACCCCCCGGAGCGGAGTTCGCCCACTATGGGCCCGGCGGAGGCCGAGACCATGGGGAGAACCTCCCCCCGGACGCCCCAGCCCCGTTCATCCGTCGCCGGATCCCTTTGGGCATGGCCCTGTCCCGTCAGGTCCAGACCCACTTCGAATCGGCCGTGGCTGGTGGCGAGCCGGTCGCGCACCGTAGCTGCTCCCCAGAAGAGGTCTTCCGAGGAAAGGGGGGTCGACGCCGCCGCCTGGAACCATCGTTCCCCCCGGAGGTGCCGCAGGCTCAGGGTCGCGTTGGCCGTTCGCACCGCGGTGGGGAGGGCCTCGAAGCTGGACTGCCCCGCCCGGACGTCCATCTCCCATCCCTGAGCGGCCGCACTCGCCGCCGGAACCGCACCGAGTCCCAGGGCACTCCCCCCCAGGACCCCCACGAGTATCCGAGCCCCAAGCCCAATGCGAAGGGTTGACCGGGTCACGATGCGTTGTCCTGGGGCAGAAGGACCGCCAACCGACTGTTCTGCCCACCGAATCCGTCGTCCACCGTGGGAGCGGAGGGATCGGGCCTCCACTCCAGGCCGTCCACCACGAAGGCGTAGTCGTGAACGCCGGGGGAAAGGGGAATCACCACCGACCAGACCCCCGGGCTCTTCTCCTGGAGCGTGTACTCCCGCTCCCAGTCCGTGAAGCTTCCTGCGAGATGGACCGAGGAGACGTCAGGGGCGTCCAGTCGGAACTGGACCAAGACCTGGCCCTCGAAGGCCGCTGGGCTCGCCAGCGGCTCCGGGCTCTGCAGAAAGTTCGAGGCGGTCATCACCAGGGCCGCGAGAACGGCCAACGCACCCAGGGGATACGCCGGACGGAGGCGTACGGGTCGAGGCTCCCAGAGCCACCGCCAAACCCGTCGGAGGCCCGTGTGCTCGTGGGCCCCCATGCCCGGAGCGGCAGCGCCCCAACCCGGGTCGGCCGTCGCCTTGGCCTCTCGGACGGCGATCGCTTCCATGACCGCCTCCGTCACGTCGGTGGTTTCGGTCCCCTGGCGGATGGCGGCGGTCTGTTCGATGACGTGCTCGTAGGCCCGCACTTCCCGCTGCTCCTCGGCGGTGAGTGCATCGAACGGGATCTCCCCGTCCAGGTACCGATGAACCCGCTCGTTCCCGCCTCGCTCCTGAGTCATGATCCGTGCCCTCTCGGTAG
>SKSR01000287.1 GCA_007122885.1 Gemmatimonadota bacterium | reverse complement strand
GGGAGCCCGAGCCCGTCTCCCCCTAGTCCCGGACCGCGTCGAAAAACCCCGGTGGGGCCGGCGGCTGGTACACCTCCAGCTCGTTCCACTCCCCCAGATCTTCGTCGCGAGCCGCCTTGAGGAAGGTGTCGACCCACCAGAAGATGTCCTCCTTCCTGAGCCGATCCCGGATCCGGCCCATCCGCTTCCGGCGCTCTCCCTCCTTCATGTTGCACGCCTGATGGATCGCCTCGGCCACCTCCTCCACATCGTATGGGTTCACCAGCAGGGCATCCTTCTGAAGCTGGGCGGTGGCACCGGCGTACTCGCTCAGGATCAGCACCCCGTCGGCTTCCAGGCTCGCCGCCGAGAACTCCTTGGCGACCAGATTCATGCCGTCCTTCAGGGAGGTGACCAAGCTGACCCGGGCGGCACGGTAGTGGGCGATGAGCTCGGGCCGGTCCCACTGGCCGTACTTGTAGTGGATCGGCACCCATCCGGGCCGCGTGAACTCGCCGGAGATCCGTCCCACGAGCCGCTCGATCTCCGTCCGGATGGCGTGGTACTCCGGGATGTCCTCCCGGCTGGGCACGACGAGCTGGACCAAGCTCACGCGCTCCTGGAGGCTCGGGTAACGGTGGAGGGCCAGGCGGAAGCCGTGCAGCTTGTGGGGGATCCCTTTGGAGTAGTCCAGGCGGTCCACGCCAAGAATGATCTGCCGACCCGGAAACTCGCTCCAAAGGCGCGCCACCCTTTCGGAGACGGCATTGGACGCAGCCTCGTCGGCGAATTCGTCGAAGTCGATGGAAATGGGGAAAGCCCCCACGCGGACGGTCCGTTTTCCGACTCGAGCCCGCACCACTCGGCCTTCACCCTCCAGCTCCACCCCCGGAGCCAGCGTCCGCAGGCACTCCAGGAAGTTCCTTCGGTCCCGGCCGGTCTGGAATCCGATGAGGTCGTAGTGGAGGAGGCTTCGCAGCAGGGTGAAGCGCCACGGGAGCTTCAGAAAAAGGTCCAAGGGAGGAAAGGGAATGTGGAGGAAGAAGCCGGTCTTCCGGTCTCCCTCTCCCGCCTGCCAGAGCTCCTCCGCCACGGACATGAGGTGATAGTCGTGAACCCAGATGAAATCTCCGGCCGCCGATTCGTCGGCGATGACCTTGGCGAACCGCCGGTTCACCTCCCGGTACGCCCGCCAGAACGTGGGATCGAAGTTGCAGTAGGTCTGGAAGTCGTGGAACAGTGGCCAGACCACTTGATTGGAGAAGCCCAGATAGAAGTCCTTCTCTTCCTGGGCCGTAAGACCGACCCCCCGGACCCGGTATCCGAGGGACCCCGATTCCCTTTCCAGGACCGCCTCCACATCGGGGAGCTCATCCGCCCCGACTCCGGGCCAGCCGATCCAGGTCCCCTCCTGTTCCCGGAGAACCGGTTCCAGGGCCGTGACCAACCCACCCGAGCTGCGCTCCATCTTCCAGTCCCCCTCGTGCCCTCGGCGGAGGGTGACGGGAAGGCGGTTGGAGGCGACGATGAGGCGCTGTGCTCCGGTCATGGGATCGCTCCTGCGCTCATGCGTGATCGGCTTTCTTGGGCGCCGGCGCCAGACGCGGTCCTTCCCCCTCCGGCACCCCCCAATTCAGGTGGAGCGTCCGGGTGGGGAACGCGAACTCGATGCCCCGCTCCTCGAAGACCCGGTAGAGCTCCAGGTTGATGGCTTCCTGGGTGTCCATGTAGACGGCGAAGTCGGGAACCTGCATGTAGTAGACGACTTCGAAGACCAAAGAGGAGTCCCCGAACTCCTGGAAATGGCACCGGTCGAATCGGGCCCTCTCGAGCTCGTCGATGATCCCCGACACGATGCTGGGGATCTCCTTGAGTCGCTCGTACCCCGTATCGTAGGTGACCCCGAAGTGAAAGACTATCCGGCGCTCCTCCATCCTCCCGAAGTTTCGGACCCGGGAGTTCAGGAGGTCCGAGTTGGAGAAGACGAGCTGTTCCCCCGAAAGGGACATGACCCGGGTCGTCTTGAGCCCCACGTACTCCACGGTTCCCATGAGCTCGTCGACGATAATGAAGTCGCCGATGACGAAGGGCCGATCGAAGACGATGGAGAGGGAGGCGAACAGGTCCCCGAGGATGTTCTGAACCGCCAGGGCCACCGCGATGCCCCCCACCCCCATCCCTGCGATGAGGGCCGTGATCTGCACCCCCAGATTGTCCAGGATCAGGAGGGCGAAGAGCGACCAGAGCATGAGCCGGGCGACGAAGCGCAGGGCACCCACGGCCGTGGCGGTTCCGGGGTCCTCCTCGATCTGGGACTCCTTGTACCTGTTCAGGGCGAAGTTCACCACCGAAGTGGCCCAGAACGCGGCCTGGATCAGGAAGGCCACCACGGCGAGCGTCCGGATCCGGTCCGGAAGCGGGGCCGGAAGGACCAGGGTGGTGGAGGCGGCCCAGAGGGCGAACACGGCAATCGCCGGCCCCTTGGTTTCCCGAAGCAGGCCCCCGATGAGATCCGACGTCTGGGCGCCGGTGGTTCGTCCCAGGGCCTGAAGGCGTCCGGCCACGAAGCGCAGAAGGACCCTCGCGCCCACCTGCACCACCGTGAACACCAGGATGGCCAGAAGCCATTGCTGAAGCTCGTTTCCGTACAGCCGCCACTCCAGGAGCTCCACCAGGCCCACGGCCTACCTCCTTCCCCCGGCCCCAGCACCTCCGCCCATCGGCTCCACGCCGGCCGCCTCACGGTCGGCGGGGACGGCCCAGGGCGTAGTAAGGTCTACCCGGTCCTCCTCACCCCGCATCAGTGCGTGGAAAACGGTGAGGTGTTCTCGCAGCAGGCGAGTGATGAGGAAGTTCTCACGAACGAATTCCCGGGCCGTACCGCCGATCCGGCCCCGGAGCTCACGATCCTGGAAGAGTTGCCGGATCCGGAGTGCGGCTCCCTCGGGGGAACCGACCCGGAATCCGGTGTGGTGGTCGGTGAGCTGAATTCGGATCCCGCCGGCATCCCCACCGATCACCGGCTTTCCCTTCCACATTCCTTCGGTGACCGTGAGGCCGAACCCTTCCCGGAGGGATTTCTGGACCACGATGTCCGCCACCCTCTGAAGCGCATTGATCGTCCTGTGCGCGTCCGGAGGGAGGAGCAGGATATGGATGTCCGGGTCCCCGTTCGCCGCCTCGTTCACCTCGGCCAGAACCTCCGCTCCCTCGGGATCGTCCGTGGCGGTCCCACCTGCCAGGACGAGCTGCAGTCCGGGGGTGAATTTCCTGGCAAGTCGGTAGGCGCGGACCACTCCCACCGGGTCCTTGAACCGGTCGAACCGGGAGACCTGCAGGACGATGGGCCGGTCAGGATCGATACCGTGCTCTTCCGCCACTCCCCGGGGCTCGGAGGGAGGAAGCTCCATGTTCTTCTCGCTCAAGGGGTCGATGCTGGGCGGGATGATGTACTGCGGGTGGGGAAGAGATCGGGCGAAGGAAGCCAGGGAGAACACGCTGGCATCGTATCCGGTCACGTGCCGCTTCACGTACCTCCACACCGGAAGGTGCGGATGGCTCAAATCGATGTGGCACCTCCAGATCCACCGTCCCTTTCGCCCGGGGATCAAGCCCAGGAGCGGGGCCGGCTGCGGGTCATGAATGACCACAAAATCCGCTTCCTGCAGCCGCTCTCGGAGGCGCTCGGCGTTTCGTGCGTTCGTTTCCTCGTATACCTGGAGGAGGCGCTCCGGCACCTCCACCGGGGTCCCCTGCAGGCCATTGTGGAACGACTTCGTGCACTGATAGAAATCGGCCTCGCCCTCGATCACCTCCCAGTGCACTTCGATTCCCAGCTCCTGCGTGAGCGGGACGAGCTTCTCCAGGATCTCGGCCACTCCTCCCCCACTCCGGGTGGAGTTCACATGGACCACAGACTGACCGGCCAGGAGACCGGCGAGCTGACGAAGCTGATCCACGGGTCGGGGCCCCACCACATCCTCGTACGCTCTAAGGAGGTCCGTCATGAGGTCTCTCCCGCCCGGAAGTAGTCTTCGAAGAGGTGGGTGAGCTCGGTCTGGAGTTTTTCCAGGGAAGTGTAATGCAGGTCTACCGCCGCCAAGGCCGCTGCAAGGGGCCGATACTCGGAGCTCCGCTGCAGAAGCCAACGCTGAAGGTCGTCCACTCCGTCCGCCGAACGAGCCCGTGCATCCACGAAATGGTAGTAGATACTGCTCCGGGACAGGACGGGGATCACATCCGGAAGCTCCTTCGGGTGTCGGACCGTCCGACCCGTGTCGAAGACCACGATCTTTCCCTTCAGGAAGTGGAAGGCCCGGGAGAGTGGAACCTCCCGACCGCCGCTCTCTCGGGCCAGGTGTTCCTCCAGGAGCTCCACCATCCACTCACGGAGCTCCTCCATGTCCGAGTAGTCCGCCGGATCGAGGAGAGCCATCCTCTCGGCCAGATCCAATTCCCTGAGCTCGTAGCCCACCCAGTTGCCGAAATCGTTTACATACTCTCGGGCATCGAACAGGGGCCTGAGAAGCCGACCGGAGAAGTGGTAGTAGAGGCTTCCCGGCGGAATCCGGGCCACTCGGTCACGGAGCTCCCGGAGGCTCCGGGCCTCCTCCCCCGTGGCCAGAGCCGTAAAGGCGCAGTCCCGGATCGTCAAGCCAGTTTCTTCACCGTTTTCCGTCACCCTTCCCTCCGTGGTTCGCCGATGGTTCCCGCTCCCGCCATGCTCTCTGAAGCTCCTCCCCGTGCTCCTCCGGAGCCCCGGCGTTGATGAAGACACCGGAAGCCATCTCGAATCCGGCTGGGTGGCCCACTCGAGGCCTGAGCTGGAGCCACCAGTGGCCGCCCCCGTCATCCCCTCTCCGCCCCCCCGAATGGAGCATGAGATTGTAGGGGAGAGAACCCAGGGCCGTCCGGTAGAGGCGGAGCGACCGGCCCAGGAGAAAAGCCAGATCCTCCAAGTCGGAGGCGCCCGCGTCCCCGAATGAGGAGCGGTGCTGACGCGGCACGACCCAAAGCTCGTAAGGGGCTTCGGCGGCCCAAGGCACAAGCAGGTGGAACTTCTCGGTTGAGCACACATTCCGACGACCCCACTCGGGCTCCTCCCGAGAGATCCCGCACAGGGGGCACCCCCCACCGCTCCGGATCCGATCCTCGAGCGCCCGTTCCCGACGAGCCAGCTCCGGAGGGAGGAATGCGACGCCCACGAGCTGTGCGTGAGGGTGCGGTAGGGACGCACCCGCATCCCGGCCGTGGTTCCGAAAGAGAAAAACCCGACGGACCTCCGGGTTCTCCATCATGCTCCGATAGCGAAGCTGGTACGCCTGTACCAGACCCAGAAGCTCCTCCCCGTCCATCCGGGAAGGGTCCCGGCCATGACCCGGGGCCTCCACGAGGACCTCCTGCTTCCCCCTCGCCGGGCTCCCTCCCTCCCCACCCTTCCCCGGGGAGCTGAAGGCGGGATATCGGTTGGGAACGGCTCGATGCCGCCAACCGGGGGACCCAGTCGTCGGCGCTTCCCACAAGATCTCCGGAAGCTCCCCCTCGTTCCCGGGGCAGAAGGGGCAGGCCGGATCCCTTTCCACAGGGCGGGAGCCCGGGTCGGAAGCCCCACTCCCTCCCGGACGCCGGGCGCGGTGGGGAGCCACCACCACCGTACGCCCGGTCACGGGATTGATCCTCAGCTCTCCCACCGCGGCCCTCCGGGTCCCAGGCTCCCAATCGAGGCCACGGAAGATGGGGAGGGCCGCTCGGCCGGACAACTCCCGGAACCGCAACCCCCGCTTGACATGGTGGGGGGCCTCCTCTATCCTGGCGCGTACACTCCGGCAGCCCAACGCCCGATTCGATGGTCCGGCATGGACGTTCGAGACTGCGGGCCGGTGGAACCGACCAGGTTCGGAAGGGAGCGTACCCTTCGTTCCTGGTCGTTCTCGTTTGGGCGACTTCGTCGATGAACCGACTCGGGGTTCGACGGCACTCGACGCGACCGACTCAAGGAGACGCGCTCTCATGACCGACGTGAACGGCTTCCTGGATCAGATCGAAGGCTTCCGCGAGGAGATGGAAGAGTACGTGGATGAGATGGACGCCCAGGGCGGGCTGTCCCTCTCCAGCCCGAAGGACGTCCTCAAGTACGTGGAGGACTACGGAATCTCCTCGATCCGGATGTGGTTCACCGACATTCTGGGGAACCTGAAGTCGTTCTCCGTAACGCCCAAGGAGCTGGAGAAGGCCTTCGAGGAAGGGATGGGCTTCGACGGCTCGTCCATCGAGGGATATCAGCGGATCCAGGAAAGCGACATGATCGCCGTCCCGGAAGCCCCAACCGCCCAGATCCTTCCCTTCCGGGCCGGAGGCTCTCGGGTCCTCAGGATGTTCGCCGAGGTCAGGAACACCGACGGCACCCCTTACGCGTCCGATCCTCGGGTCGTTCTCAAGCGAAACCTGGACCGCTTGGCCGAACACGGTTACTCGCACATGAACATCGGTCCGGAGGCCGAATACTTTTATTTCCGGGACGATCAGGGTGCCCAGGTCCTGGACAATGCGGGGTATTTCGACATCAACCCCGTGGACGTGGGCGACGACCTCCGGGAAGCCACGGTCTTCGCCCTGGAAGCGATGGGCATTCCGGTGGAATACCACCACGCGGAGGTAGGGCCGTCACAGCATGAAATCGACATCCGGTACAAGGAGGCCCTGGAGATGGCGGACTCGCTCCAGACCTACAAGTACCTGGTGAAGGAGGTGGCCCGGAGGAATGGGGCCTACGCCACCTTCATGCCCAAGCCCATCGAAGGGGTGAACGGGAGCGGAATGCACGTCCACCTTTCGGTCTTCAAGGACGACTCCACCAATTCGTTCTACTCGAAGAACGACCCGCACCACCTCAGCCGTCTGGCCAAGGAGTTCATCGCCGGCATCCTGGACCGGGCCCGGGACATGGCGTTGGTGACGAACCAGTGGCACAACTCGTACTCCCGACTGACGCCGGGCTTCGAGGCGCCCGTCTACATCGCCTGGGCCGAGCGGAACCGGTCGGCCTCGGTGAGGATCCCCACCTACAAGCCGGGCAAGGAGATCGCCACGCGGCTGGAGATGCGCTACCCGGACGCCTGCTGCAACCCTTATTTCGCTTTCGCGGTCATGCTGGCCGCGGGCCTGGACGGCGTGGAGAGGGAGCTTCAGTGCCCGGACCCCATGACCATCGACCTCTACTCCCTCACGCCCATCGAGCGAGCCGAAAGGAACATCGAGTCCCTCCCCCACGACCTCTTCGAGGCGGTGGCCGTGGCGGAGCGAAGCGACTTCCTCAAGCGCACGCTGGGAGAGGAGGTGCACCAGAAGCTGGTGGAGACCAAGTTCTCCGAAGCGGAGAAGTTCCGGGTGTACATCTCGCCGAAGGACCTGGAGGAGCACCTGGTCCTCTGAAACACACCCGTGGGTTCGGGACTCACCCGATCCTATCCGGGAGGGTGCCATGACCGAAGGTGAAGGTGTGACGGCGTTTGCCCCGGCCACCGTCGGAAACGTGATCTGTGGATTCGATGTCCTGGGCCTGGCTCTCGATGAGCCCGGGGATTGGGTAACGGCGCACACCTCCCCCCGAGAAGGGGTGACCCTATCCCGGATCATAGGGGGCCCTTCGAGCATCCCCACCGAGCCGGAACGGAACTCGGCGGGCGCGGCGGCCCGGGCGCTCCTTGAGCGGCGAGCACCCGGCGCCGGCGTGACCCTGGAGCTCCGGAAGGGTCTACCCCTCGCCGCCGGGATGGGGGGAAGCGCCGCCAGCGCCGTGGCGGCCGTGGTGGCCGTGGACGCCCTGCTCGGAACGTCCTCATCCTCCGGGGAACTCCTGGAGTTCGCCCTGGAAGGGGAACGCGTGGCCGCAGGCCAGGGCCACGGGGATAACGCCGCCCCCGCCCTGTTGGGGGGCATCGTACTCGTGCGCCCCCAGGGTCGGCGCTCCCTGGCGTCCCTTCCGGTCCCGAAGGGGTTTTCGGCGGCCCTCCTCCGCCCACACTTGGAAATGGGCACACGAGAGGCACGGGAAGCAGTTCCGAACAGCGTTCCCGTGGCCACGGCGGTGGAGCAGATGGGGCATGTGGCGGCACTGGTCCACGGCCTTCACACGGAGGACTGGGAGCTGGTGGCGGACGCGTTGGTGGACCGGATCGCCGAGCCTCACCGGGCCCCCGCCATCCCCGCATTCCCGGAGACCCGCTCGGCCGCTCTGGAGGCAGGTGCCCTGGGGGCCGGCATTTCGGGAGCCGGACCATCCATCGTGGCCTTGAGCGCCACCCTGGAAATAGCGAGGGAAGTGGGGGAAGCCATGGCCCGAACGTTCAAGCGACACGCCGGCACGGACGCCGACCTCTTCGTTTCCCGGGTCTCGGACCGGGGCGCCAGGGTCGTCTCCGACCGCGCGGATGGCGTCGATTCCCACCCCGGTGAAGTACCGTGAGGTTCCGTTCCACTCGAAAGGAAGCTCCAGAGACGGACTTGCGAGGAGCGGTCCTGGAAGGTCTGGCCCCGGACGGGGGACTATACCTTCCGGAGGAGCTCCCCTCCTTTTCTCCGTCGGAGGTGGAGTCACTCCGTGGCCGAGCCTTCAGGGAGATCGTGGATGCGGTCACCCTTCGCCTCTTCGGGCAGGAGGTGGGAGTCGACGCCATTCGGCGTGTGGCCCGGGAGGCTCTGGACTTCGAGGTCCCGGTGGCCGACGTGGGGAAGGATCGGACGGTGGTGGAGCTCTTCCACGGACCCACCGGCTCCTTCAAGGACACGGGAGCCCGGTTCCTGAGCCGGCTCCTCCCGGTCCTCCAGCCGGATCCGGACCGCCCCGTCCTGGTGGTGGTGGCCACTTCGGGTGATACAGGAGGCGCGGTGATCGATGCGTTCCGGGACGTGGCCGGAAGCCGTGCCGTGGTCCTCTACCCGAAAGGCCGCGTGAGTCCCGTCCAACTCCACCAGATGGTCGTGGCCGGCGAGGGAGCCCGAAGGGTCCGAGCTCTTCCGGTCCGGGGCTCCTTCGACGATTGTCAGCGGATGGTGAAGGCGGCCCTGAGAGACGGGGAACTCAACGAGCGCGCGGCCCTCACCTCGGCCAACTCCATCAACGTGGGCCGCCTCCTCCCCCAGGTTTTCCACTACTTCCATGCGTGGGCCCATCTGCCCGGACCCGGGAATCGGGATCCGGTGATCTCCGTGCCCACGGGCAACGTGGGGCATCTGGTGTCGGGGGTACTCGCATGGAGGATGGGGCTTCCCGTGTCCCGCTTCGTGGCAGCTACGAACGAGAACGACGCCCTGGTCCAGTTCCTGGAGACGGGAAGCCCCCCCGAGGGCACGAGCCGATCCACCCTCTCCAGCGCCATGGACGTGGCCCGGCCCAGCAACCTTGAGCGGCTCACGGCCCTCTTTGACGAAGACCTGCACTCCCTCCGCCAGGTGGTGGGGGCCCGCTCCTACACCGACCCGGAAACCCTGGAGGCCATCGGCGCCGTCCACGAGAGGTGGGGATACCTCATGGATCCTCACACCGCCGTGGGGTGGTTGGCCATGGAAGCCGAGCTGAAAAGCCGCACCGACGCCCCGGGAGCCCTTCTGGCCACCGCCGACCCGGCCAAGTTTCCCGACGTGGTAGAGCGAGCCTCCGGTGTCCGGCCCACGGCACCGCCGGCCTGGGGGCTCGACGCCCCGCGGGAGGACACGGGCCCCGCCATCGGACCCGAGCTCGAGGAGCTGCGGCCCGTTCTTACCGGCCTCCTGGAGACGTAAGCTTCCCCCTGGCCTCCATGATCCGAGCCAGTTCCCGGGCTCGCTCCTTGGGGATCTGGGAGTGGATCCGGCCGTTCCTCACCAGGCCGCGCCCCAGGACCAGACCCTCGTGCGTCAACGCGATGTAGCCGCCGCCCATGCCGGAGCTCCCCACCGACTCTCCCCGGAGGAGCGTGGAGAGCTCCGCGGCGTCCACGGCTATGGTCCGGGCGCCGATGTCGTCACCCAGAAGGCCGAGCAGGTCGTTCGTAACCCGGTGGCGCCCTCGCCCTTCGCGCTGCAGGCCCCTGAGCCCCAGGGAGAGAAAGCGCCAGTTCCCATCCTGGGGCCATGCGCCCAGGGGCCACGACTCCAGGTGATGCGCCCACACGTTCCGTCCCCTCCGGAGCCACCGGACTCCCTCCAGGGCCCCGGGAGCCAGAGAGAACCGGCGCGAGAGCTCGTCCACCGCTTCCTCCACCCCTTCCCTGTCGGTTCCATCCTGAGCCGACGCCTGCGCCCTGGTCCCCGCTCCGGGAGTGTCCTTTCGGCTCGGATCCGAGTAAACCGTCGGGGCCGGCTCCCAGAGGTCCGGCTCCGGGTCGCTCGCGGCCCCCTCCTCGATTCGGCGGAGCCGCACCATGAAGAGGCCGCCCGAGTCGAGTTGGCGGGGCTGGTGGGGGTAGACCCTCCAAGCCTTTTCCAGCTCGGGGGAAAACCGTTGCCCCTCGAAAGACCGGAGACCCGGGGCGTGGGGAACCTCGACCGGAATCTCCTCCACCTCCACCGGCAGGTCCCGCAGAACTCGATCAACGACCGCCTCATTCTCCTCGGGGGCGAACGTGCAAGTCGAGTAGACGACGCGACCTCCCACGCGGGTCCGTCGGATCGCGGTGCGAAGGAGCCGCTCCTGCAGCTCCGTCACGGAGGAACGGAACCCGGCCGACGCTCGGGGCAGCCTTCCGCCTTTGGACCGAACGGTCCCTTCCCCCGAGCAGGGGGCGTCCACCAGGACCCGGTCGTAGAGGGCCCCGCCAGGAAAGTGCGCCCCGTCCGCAGTCATGGCCATGACGCCCGTCAGCCCCAGCCTCTTCACGTTTCCCATGAGGATCCGGACGCGCTTCTCCTTCACGTCCGAGGCGATCACGCTCCCCTTTCCCCGGAGCCGCTCGGCCAGGTGCGTGGTCTTCCCGCCGGGTGCCGCGCAGAGGTCCAGCACCTGATGTCCGGGCTGGGCGTCGAGCGCCAATACAGGGAGGCCCATCACCGCCTGCTGCAGATAGAATAGCCCGGCCCAGTGCTCCATCGTCAGGGCCAGCGGTCCAGGGGGCGGCTCCGCGGGGCGGAGGAAGTCCTCCAGGCCCGGAACGGGCTCCAGCAGGAAGCCACTCCTCTCCAGGCGCCGTCGGAGGGCAGCGTGGGAGATCCGACCTGCACGCACCCGGAGGGAAGGGGGCTCGGGGGTGGAGGCCACCTCGAGAAACCGGGAGAAGTCGGGGACGATGGATCGGTAACGTTCCAGGGACATGGCGTCCGGGAAGCTACCGTCGCCGCCCGAACGAGCAAGGGGGGCGGCACCCTGCTACCCCGTCAGTCCCCTCGCTTGAAGAGATCCAGGAAGCGGTTCTCGTATTGATGGAAGACGCCGAGCCGATCGAGCTCCTGCTTGAGCTCGAAGGCCTTGGACCGATCCCGGGCGGCCTCATGGAAAAGCTTCTCGATCCGCTGCTGGGAAAGTTCGTCCAGCTCATCCTCGTCATCGGACGATTCGGTCGATTCGGCCGAAGCCACCGATCCCCTCCAATCGTCCCCCTCATCGATCTCGTCCCCTTCGCCCCGCTGGCGCATCCGCTCCAGGAGCTCGGCCAGCTGTCGGTCCACGTTCTCGGCCTCCAGGTCCAGGGGCCCGAAATCCAATCCCACGCCGGCCATTCGGGCGAAAACGTCCAGGACGACGCGGGCCGCCTTCGGATTGGCGATCTGACTGGCGAAGTAGGGGAGCTCGCCCAGGAGACACACTCCCTCCAGACCCGAGTCCTGCGCCGCCGCCACCAGAAGCCCGTTCAATCCGGTGATCTGCCCTTCCTCCAAGGGCTCCACCTCCAGTCCTTCCAGCTCGCCCAGAAGTCCTTCATTGGTAGCGGCACCGAAAACCCGCGCGGGATGGCTCGGGTGCATCTGGCTGGCCAGGGCCGCGAATCCGATCACCCGGGTGGCGCCCCACCCTGCGCCCCACTCCACAACCCGACGGGCCAGAGCGTAACCCCCGTTCGTGGGCTGGGCCTCGCCCTGGAGGAGGACCAGGTCGGGCCGGCCTTCGGGTCCCTTCCAGATCCGGACCAGGCAGCGGGGCTGCTTGCCCGGCCTGGCCAGCCCCCTCTCCACCACCAGGTGGTTGAGCTCGAAGGCGGATCCCGTGGGGAACTCCCCCACCTCCTCCATATCGAGCTGTTCGGCCAGGTATCCGGCAGCCGTCGACGCCACTCCTCCCATGCCGGGCCAGGCAGTGAGGAGCCAG
>SKSR01000302.1 GCA_007122885.1 Gemmatimonadota bacterium | reverse complement strand
TCGCCCACCCGTACGGGGACCCCCAGGTCCTTCCGTTCCACAAGGTCGAAGACCTCCACCTCATGGCCGTTTCCAAGCAGCTCAGGAACGAGCCACGAACCGATGAATCCGCTCCCACCCACCACGGTGACCTTCATACGTCCCCCCCTCCGTTGGTCCACGATTTCTTCATGGAGTTGGGAACGCAGGATTCGGACCGCTCGGTCGGGCACGGCAGTTGCTTGAAGTCATTGGATGCGGCAGGGGCAGCCGAAGGCGAACCGTAGACAGGAGCGGGAATCGAATGGAGCGAACGAAGGACCTGGAGTTCGAGCCGGAGGTTGCGACGCCCCCTGCCGGGCGCGTCATGCTCGTGGAGAACACCGCCTGGTCCCTGGTGAACTTCCGGCTTCCCCTGATCCGCACGTTGAAGGAGAACGGTTTCGAGGTTCTTACGGCCTCACCTCCCGACGAATACGCCTCCAAACTCACGACCGAGGGGATTCACCACGTCCCCATTCCCATGAGCCGAAAGGGGACGAACCCGGTGGAGGACGCTGTCCTGGCATGGAGGCTCCTCCTCCTGTTCAGGAAGGCCCGACCGGACATGGTCATGACCTACCGGGCCAAACCCACCATCTACGGCTCCCTGGCGGCAAGAGCCCTGGGCATCCCGGTGGTGAACACGATCACGGGCCTGGGGGCCATGTTCGTGAATGAGACCCTTCTGACACGACTGGCGAAGGAATTGTACCGGCTGGCCCTCCGGAGATCTCGAAGGGTCTACTTTCAGAATGGGGAAGACCTGGAGCTCTTTCGACAGGAGCGCATCGTCCGCACCGCCCGGGCCCACCTCATCGCCGGCTCGGGCGTGGACACGGACCGGTTCTCCCCGGGTCCGGCGGACGGCTCGGAAGACCCGTTCGTCTTCCTCCTCACGGCTCGGCTCATCCGGGACAAGGGGATCGGCGAGTACGCGGAGGCGGCGAGGATCCTTCGCGCCCGGGGCCGGTCGGTGGAATGCCGCGTGGTGGGATTCTTCGACCCGGGCAATCCGGCCGCCATCTCTCCCGAACAGATCGACGCTTGGGAAGACGAGGGATCGATCCGGTACCTGGGACGTTCCGACGACGTGGTCCAACACATGCGGGCCGCGGACTGCATCGTCCTTCCTTCGTACTACCGGGAGGGGATCCCCCGTACCCTCATCGAGGGCGCCAGCGTGGGACGGCCCCTCATCGCTGCCGACATGTCCGGAAGCCGGGAAGTGGTTGTGGACGGGGTGAACGGCTTTCTGTGCCGCCCCCGGGACGCCGATGACCTGGCGGACCGGATGGAGGCCATGCTCCGGACGAGCCCGGAGGAGCGACGACGGATGGGGAAGGCGGGCCGGGAGAAGGCGTTGCGAGAGTTCGACGAACGGATCGTCCTCGGCCGGTATCTCGAGGTCGCCAAGTCCCTCACCGCGACCCGCAACGGCGCCTCCACCCGCCAGGCCTCCTATGGACAGGGCCGCTCCGGGATCCGCACGGGGCGGTAGGCGTAGTTCTCGGGCCGGAGAACGGCGCCGGTCTCCTGGAAGTACTCCTCCCAGAAGTCGGCCACCCTGCGGGAGCCCGGGGTGTCGTTGCGCGCACCCACCACCACCACGCAGAGCCCGGTCAGATCGGGGAGAGCTCCGTTCTCCGATTGGCTCCGGACCCAATCGGCCGGGGGCATGCGGACGAGTCCTTCCATGTTCATCGTCCGGGTGGCCTGGAGCATGTCCGAGAAGAGGACGAGCGTGGCCGATCGGTCCGGGTGGGCCCGAAGCTCCTCCCCCACCAGGTGGAGAGTGGACAGGATGTCGGTGCCGGACCGCCTTTCCCGCTCCTCCGTGTCGCTGAAGCGGGCGATGTACGCTTGGGCGTCCCGGACGAAGCGGGCCCGGGCCACCGAGTCCCTCTGGGTCCGCTGGCCGGGGTAGCGGGCTTCAGGGACCCGCTCGGACCACCGTTTGGGCTCCTCGTCCAGGGAGCGCTCCAGGACCTCCAGCGCCACGAACCGGTCCCCGTGCTCCAGGCGACCCAGCCGCTCCCGGGTGAGTCCTCCGGCGTGGCGAAGCTCGTGGTCCTGCACACTGGACGAGCGGTCGAACGCGAAAATGAGGAGGCCGGCCCCTCCCTCCCCAGCTCCGGATCCGTCTCCGGAGGCGCCGGGGAGCTCCCTGCACCCGGCGAAGAGAAGGAGGCCGGCCAGAAGGGCCGTCCCGAAGAGCGGGAGGGACCGGGTCACCATGTGGCCGTGGCCTCCTCGTTGAACCGGATCCGGAGGTCCTTGAAGCGATCGGCCACTTCGGCCCGCTCCCGCTCGTACTCCTCAGGTGCCCGGAGGACCAGGTTCTCCAGATCCTCGGGCTCGCTACCGTTGTCCAGGGTCATGAGGGGCGCGGCCGACGAGGAGGGTCGGCCGGGCCTTCCCCTTCGGGCCCGGGCCCACTCGGCCCGATACGTGGCCAGAACCGAGTCGAGCTGACCGACGAGGGCCCTTCGCTCCTCGGAGGCCCCTCCCCGGACCACCGTCTTGAGGCCCCGAAGGTCCCGGGCCACCTGGGAGAGGAGGCCGGACACCTCTCCGGCGCACTCCTCCCCCTTCTCCACCAGGGCGGCCCGCTCGTCCTCGAAGGGCGTCTCGTTGAAGTGCTCCTTCCTCCCGTCCCTTCGGTGGAAGTACGCCGCCGAGATGGCGCACAGCACGAGGGTCAAGTTCAGGAGGAGGACAGGAAAGTTCATCCGGGCCATGGAGACTGAGTACTCCCGGAGCTCGGTGGCCGCCGCCTCCACGTCCTCGGCCCGATCCGCCAACTCGTTGGCCTCCAGGATCTCCCCGTCCACCCGGAGCCATCCGGCCTGCCGCCGGAGCTCCTCCACCTGCTCCATGTCGTGGACGAACCGCTCCTCTCCCACCTCACCCAGGGTGACCCGCGCCTCGTAGAGGACGCCCAGGGTCAGGGCGAGCCCGACGCCCGCCAGTACCATGGGCACCACATTTTCCCGAGCGGAACGACTGTGGACCGTGTGCCGCCGCTCCTTCCGCTCTCCTTGCATGACCAGGTCCCGGAGGGCGTGGCCGAAGAAGTGGGCCAGGACGCACAGGAATGTGATCACGCCGGCGGCCAGGAGCGCCGCCTCCGGCCGGAAGAGGATGTGGGCCACCATCCGCTCCAGGCCGGCCATCCACCCCAGGGACATCTCGGAAAGGAGGTGGATCTGCCGCTCCGAGAGGGGATCCCGGGGAAGGAGGGCGTTGAAGACGGGGGCGTTGGCGAAGAACTCCACCAGTCCGAGAAATACCAGGGCCGCGGCGTACACGGGCGTGGGGAGACCCCGGCCCCGCTGGCTGCTCTCCCCTTCCAGCTCCTG
>SKSR01000321.1 GCA_007122885.1 Gemmatimonadota bacterium | reverse complement strand
GGTTCCTTCGGGATTCGGCTGACCTACTGACAGGAGGCCCGAGGGGTGGCCAGCGGAACGGGCGGAAGCCCGGGCGTCAGGCTGGACGACGGGGAAACCCGGTTCCTGGAGCGAGCCCGGGCGTTGGCCCGCCGAGGATGGGGGACGGTGCACCCGAACCCCATGGTGGGGTGCGTGCTCGTTCAGGATGGGTCGATCGTGGGTGAAGGGTGGCACCGGGTCCTGGGCGGCCCTCACGCCGAGGTCGAGGCACTCCAGGAGGCCGGGGACCGGGCTCGCGGAGCCACCGCCTACGTGAGCCTGGAGCCCTGCAGTCACCACGGCCGGACCCCTCCATGCACCCAGGCCCTCACGAATGCGGGAGTTCGGCGAGTGGTCTACGGCGCCCGGGACCCCGGGGTCGGTGGGGGGGGCGCCCGGATCCTCCAGGAGGAAGGGGTGCAGGTGATCGGTCCGGTCCTCACCGCCGAGGCCGCCCGCCGGGACGACCCTGCGTACTTCCACGCGGCCGAGAAGGCCTTTCCGTACGTGGCCCTCAAGTTGGCCGTGAGCCTGGATGGGGGGATCTCGGCCGGACCCGGCCTGGAGACCTCAGTGACCTCGACGGAGGCTCGGACGGAGGCCCACCGTCTGCGGGCCGGCTTCAGTGCCCTCATGGTGGGCGGGGAGACGGCGCGGGTGGACGATCCCCTCCTGACGGTCCGGGGGCCGGTGGAGCCCCGAACCCCTCCGGCCCGTGTCGTTCTGGATGGGCGGGGCCGCCTGTCGCCCGGCGCTCGTATGGTGACCGAAGGGGAGGGGCCCGTCATCGTTTTCGTGGGGCCCGAGGCGGATCCCGGGAACCGTTCCCGACTCGTCGGCGCCGGGGTACGGGTGGAGGAGGTTCCGCACGGGCCAGAGGGTCGGGGGGTGGACCTGGAGCGGGTGCTCGGGCGTCTTTGGGAGCTGGATGTCCGGTCCATCCTCTGTGAGGGCGGGGGCCGTGTGGCTTCCTCCTTCCTGCAGGGCGGCTGGGTTCGGGATCTACACCTCTTTCTGGCGCCATGCTTTCTGGGCCCTGACGCGGTTCCCGCCTTTCCCGACGCACCCGCTCCGGATCGCGGTTGGGTCCCGGTGGGAGAGCCGCGGCGCCTCGGTCCCGACGTTCTCGTCACTCTCGAACGGATGGAGGAGTCGTGTTCACCGGGATCGTAGAGGCGGTGGGGGCCGTGGTCTCCGTCGGGGAACGGGAGGACGGGAGGGCCCTTGAGATCGAGGCGCCGGCCGGGTTCCTGGAGGATGTGGATATGGGAGGGTCGGTGTCCGTGGACGGCGCTTGCCTCACGGCGGTGAGCTTTCCCCAGGGGCGCCTCAGGGTTGACGTGATCGGAACGACGGCCTCCCGAACCGTGGCCGGCCGGTACCGAGAGGGCGACCGGGTGAATCTGGAGCGAGCCCTCAGGGTGGGGGACCGACTGGAGGGGCATTGGGTCCAGGGACATGTGGACGGAGTGGGGGAGCTCACGTCCCAGGAGTTCGAGCGGGACACGGGGCTCCTCCGTTTCCGCATTCCCACGGAGGTCCATGACTTGACCATCCCCTACGGCTCCATCGCCGTCAATGGCGTGAGTCTGACGGTGAACCGACTTCTGGAGGGCTCGGAGGTGGAGGTGGGCATCATACCCCACACGTGGAAACACACGAATCTGGGGGATCTGAAGCCCGGGAATCCGGTGAATGTGGAGGGGGACCTGATCGGGAAGTACGTGGGTAAGTTGTGGGCACGTCGGGGAGGGGGAGAGCCGGAAGAGGGGTGATTCGCCCGGAAAGACCCCTCCCGTCGAAGCGAGCGCAAGATGGAATCCAAAGGAGCGAGCCGTACGCTCATGTCCTTCGATAGAGTCGAAGAGGCCATAGAAGACATCCGCCGGGGAAAGATGGTCATCGTGGCGGATGACGAGGACCGGGAGAACGAAGGGGACCTGGTGTGCGCGGCGGAGGCCGTCACTCCAGAGGCGGTCAACTTCATGGCCCGGCACGCCCGAGGGCTCATCTGTGTAGCCCTGACCCGGGAGCGAGCCGACGAGCTCGACCTTCCCCCCATGACCGACAACAACTCGGACCCGGAGGAGACGGCGTTCACCGTCTCCGTGGACGGGCACCAGAGGTTGGGCGTGGGGACCGGAATCAGCGCCCACGACCGGGCCAAGACGATCCAGATCCTGGTGGATCCGGATGCTCGGCCGGGAGATCTCCGGCGGCCCGGGCACGTCTTTCCGCTTCGGGCCCAACCCGGGGGAGTCCTCCGGCGGGTGGGCCAGACCGAAGCCAGCGTGGACCTGGCCCGTCTGGCGGGTTTCCGACCGGCCGGCGTCATCTGTGAGATCATGAACCCGGACGGGACCATGGCCCGCCGGCCCGAGCTCGAGGATTTCGCCCGGGAGCACGACCTCAAGTTCATCACGGTGGCCCAGCTCGTGGCGTACCGCCTCTCCAAGGAGCGCCTGGTCCACCGGATCGCCGATGTGACCCTCCCGACGGCCCACGGGAACTTCCGGCTCATCGGGTACGAGACGGTGGTGGACGACCGGGAGCACGTGGCCTTGGTGAAGGGGGACCTGGAGGGGTTGGACAGCGTTCTGGTCCGGATGCACTCGGAGTGCCTGACCGGAGACGTCTTCGGATCCCGCCGGTGCGACTGCGGGGAGCAACTCGCTGCGGCCATGGAGCGGATCGACGAGGAGGGGCAAGGGGCGGTGGTCTATCTCCGTCAGGAGGGGCGAGGGATGGGCCTCGGGAACAAGCTCAAGGCGTACGAGCTGCAGGAGAACGGGCAGGACACGGTGGAGGCGAACCTGACGTTGGGGTTCAAGCCCGACCTCCGGGACTACGGGATCGGCGCCCAGATCCTGGTGGATCTGGGACTCTCCAAGATCCGACTTCTGACGAACAATCCCAAGAAGATCGTGGGCCTGGAAGGCTACGGGCTCGAGATCGTGGGCCGGGAGCCGCTCCAGGTGGCCCCTGGGGAGCACAACCGCAGCTACCTGGAGACGAAGCGCCTCAAGCTGGGCCACATGCCCTGAGGCCCTGGACCCACCTTCTCCCTAGGAGGGCACCATGACCGAGATGGAAGGGAACCTTTCCGGGGCGGGGAAGTCCTTCGCCCTGGTGGTGGCTCGCTTCAACGAGCTAGTCACGGAGCGGCTGACCCAGGGAGCCGCGGACTGCCTCAGACGGCACGGGGTGGAGGAGGAGGGGATCCGGTTGATCCGGGTTCCCGGCGCCTGGGAGCTTCCGCAGGTCGTGTCCCGGGTGGCGAGCTCCGGCCGCTACCAAGGGGTGGTGGCCCTGGGGTGCATCATCCGGGGAGGCACGCCTCACTTCGATTTCGTAGCGGGCGAGGCCGTTGGAGGACTCGGGCAGGTGGCCCGCTCCGCATCGGTTCCCGTGACCCTGGGCGTGCTCACCACCGACAGCGTGGAGCAGGCGCTGGAACGGGCCGGGACCAAGGCGGGGAACAAGGGATGGGAAGCCGCGCTCTCGGCCCTCGAGATGGCATCCCTCTTCGAGAAGCTCGAGTGATCGGGGAGGATGAAGGCGGTACGGGCCAGCCCCGTTGGGCTCGGACCCGGGCGCGGGCGTGGGCGCTCCAGGTCCTCTACCGCTGGGAGAGCGAAGGAGATGGTTCCCCAGGGGCTTCCCTGGCCGACACCCTCCGGGCCCGGAGGGTGGCTCCGGAGCGCCGGGAGCACCTGAAACGGATCGTTGAAGGCCTGGACAAGCACCGCCGGGAGGTGGACGAAGCCCTTCGCGCGGTCCTGGAGAATTGGCGACTGGAGCGGCTCTCGGTCATCGACCGGAGCGTCCTCAGGATTGGCGCGGTGGAAATGCTCTACCTGGAAGACGTCCCTCCCCGGGTGGCGATCCAGGAGGCCGTGCGCCTGGCCCAACGGTACGGGGGCCGGGAGTCGGCTGCGTTCGTCAATGGGGTTCTGGACGCTCTGTTGCGGGAGCGGGTTGCCGGGAGCTCCTGATCGGGCTCGGGGCCCGACCCGACATGCGGATCCTCGTCCTGAACTGGCTCGACCGGAAGAACCTCCAGGCCGGAGGAGCCGAGGTCCACCTCCACGAAACGTTCGGGCGTTTGGTGGAGCGGGGGCACCGGGTCACCCTCCTCACGTCCGGCTTTCCCGGGTGCCGCCCCGAGGAGGTGGTGGACGGGATCCGGGTCCTCCGGGCCGGAGGCCGTTACACCTACTCGGTGTCGGCTCCGCTCCACTACGGGAGGCACCTGGCGGACGAGGGATTCGACGTGGTGGTGGAGGATCTGAACAAGGTGCCCGTGTTCAGTCCCTATTGGGTGAGGGCTCCCGTGGTTCTCCTGGTCCATCATCTTTTCGGCTCCACCGCTTTCCAGGAGGCCTCGCTTCCCGTGGCCGCCCTCACCTGGGCTCTGGAGCGCCCGGTCCCGTGGGTCTTCCGCTCCGTCCCCACCATCGCGGTCTCCCGGAGCACTGCGGACGACCTGGAGCGGCGAGGCCTTCCCGGGGACCGGATCTCTGTGATCCCCAACGGGGTGGACGTGGACCATTACGTGCCGGACCCGGAGGGAGGAGGGCGCTTTCCCACACCCACTCTCCTCTACCTGGGGCGCCTCAAGAGGTACAAGCGAGTGGACCTTCCCATCCGAGCTCTGGCCGCGGTGGTTCAGGAGGGCCTGGACTGCCGGATGGTCGTGGCCGGAAAGGGGGAGGACCGGCCCCGGCTGGAAGGGCTGGTCCGGGAGCTGGGGCTCGAGGATCGAGTCCGCTTTGCCGGCTTCGTGGGTGAGGAGGAGAAGCTGGACTTGTTTCGGCGGAGCTGGGTCCACGTCTTCACCTCCCCCAAGGAGGGCTGGGGGATCGCCAACCTGGAGGCCGCCGCCTGCGGTACGCCCACCGTGGCCAGCGACGCTCCAGGGCTCCGCGACTCGGTTCGCCACGGTGAGACGGGCTACCTGGTGCCCCATGCCGATGTCCCGGCCTTGGCCGATCGGATTCGCGAGCTGGTGCTGGACCCGGGACGAGCGGAGGCTATGGGGCGAAGGGCCCGGGAGTTCGCTCTCCAATACTCCTGGGACCGGACGGCCGATGCCGTGGAGCGATTCCTGGAGAGTCGGGTAGCAAAAGGTGCCGCTTCCCGATAAACTTCCACCGGCCGCAAGAAAGGAGAAACGCCGACGCATGAGAGTCCAAATCGTGGCCAAGGCCAGTGACGTTTCCGCGCCCGTTCGCGAGCGGGCCGAGGAACAGCTTCGTAAGCTGCAGCGTTTCGAACCCCGCCTCTCCTCCGCCGAGGTGATCTTCGACGAGGAGCGACACGAGAAGCGGGCCGAAGGGGTCCTGTCCGTGGATGGGGCAAAGCCGGTCGTGGCGCAGGGCGAAGGCGACGATTATCGGGCTGCGCTCGATCAGATGATCGAACGTCTCTCCAAGATCCTCCGGAGGCGTCGATCCCAGATCACCGATCACCAGGCGCCCAAGCTCTCCGAGGTGGTGGAGGGAGAGGAGTAGGCCCCTCGTTGCACGAGCCCCTGACCGTAGAAGACCTGCTCCAGAACAAGGGAAGGAGCCTGGCACTGGAGCTCTTGACCCCCGCCGGGGCCGCTCTCACCGGGCAGATCCATGAGACCGACCTTTCGAGCCCGGGCCTGGCGCTCGCTGGATTCACCGACCGTTTCCCCCATGGTCGGATGCAGGTCTTCGGCGAGACCGAGATGACCTACCTGGCGTCACTCGACCCGGAATCCGTTCAGGACCGACTGGACCAGCTCTTCCGGATGGAGATCCCCGCCGTTTTCGTCACCAAGGGTCAGGAGGTGCCGGAGGACTTCGTGGACCTGGCCTCCCGCCACGGCGTTCCCGTTTTCCGGTCCTACCTGGGAACCCGGGATTTCTACCGCCGAATCAATCCCTACCTGGAGATGGCGCTGGCGCCGACCACGACTCTCCATGGGTCACTGGCCGACGTCTACGGGGTCGGCCTACTGTTCATGGGGAAGAGTGGGATCGGGAAGAGCGAGTGCGTTCTCGACCTGGTGGAGCGAGGTCATCGGGTCGTGGCCGACGATATCATCGTCACCTCACGAAGAGGAGCCGACCTCCTCATCGGTCGAGGCCACGAGCTCCAACGACACCACATGGAGATCCGGGGCATCGGGATCATCGATATTCCGGCCCTGTTCGGAATCCGCGCCATCCGTCAGCAGAAACGGATCGAAGTGGTGGTGCACCTGGAGGAGTGGAGTGACGAAAGCTCGTACGACCGGACCGGGCTGGCCCGGGAGCGCACCGAGATCCTCGGGGTGCATCTGCCGAAGGTGACGATCCCGTTGAACCCCGGGAAGAACATCACCGTGATCTGCGAGGTCGTGGCCATGAACCACCTCCTGAAGTACTCGGGGGTGGACTCGGCCGAAGATTTCGACCATGCGTTGAAGAACGCCCTGCAACCGGTTCGGGAGTACTTGGAGGAGGACTATGAGTAGTCTCCGCCCGGGGTCGGTGGGATATGGATGAGGAGAAGGTCCAAGGGGTGGTCCTGGCCCACGGAGGGATGGCCCGGGGGCTGGTGGACGCCGTCCAGAAGATCTCGGGGGAGGGTGAGAGGGCCTTGATGGCTCTGAGCAACGAAGGGCTTTCCCCGGAAGCTCTTCGGGATCGCCTGGCCGAGGCTTTGGGTACGGGGCCGGCCATCATCTTCACGGACCTCCACACGGGGAGTTGCGCTCTGGCGGCCCGCGCCGCGTGTCGCCCTCCCGGGGCCAGAGCCGTGATCTTCGGGGCCAACCTGCCCATGCTTCTGGACTTCGTCTTCCACCGGGAGATGCCCCTCGACGAACTGGTGCCCCGGATCCTGGCCCAGGGCCGGGAGGCGATCCGGGCTCAACCGGAATCCGTGGCCGATGTCGATTCTTCTCTTCCGGGTCGATGAGCGCCTGATCCACGGCCAGGTGGTCGTGGGTTGGGGCACACGCCTCCATCCCAGCCGCTACCTGGTGGTGGATGACGGTCTCGCCGAGAGTCCCTGGGAGCGGGAGCTCTATGAGCTCGGTCTTCCTCCCGGGGTCGAAGCCCACTTCAGCTCCGTCACCGCAGCGACCGCTCGGCTGGCGGCCTGGCGCGCCGATCCCGTACCCTCCATCCTCCTGACCCGCGACGTGGTGTCCATGGGACGGCTGATGGAGGGCCATGCCATGAAGGGCGAGACCGTGAACCTGGGAGGCATCCATCACGCCCCCGGAAGGCAGGAAGTCCTCTCGTACCTGCATCTGGACGACGAGGACATCCGTTGGATCCGGCGCATGAGAGCTGCCGGCATCCAGGTCGTGGCCCAGGACCTTCCGGGTTCTCCACGCCGCCCCGCGGAACGACTGATCCCCTGATCGCCTGCCCCGATGGAGTTGCTCCTCCTGGCGCTTCTGGGCGGCGTACTGGCCCTGGACTCGGTGTCGGTGGGTCAATTCATGCTCTCCCGGGGGATCGTGGCCGGGGCCATCGCAGGGTTCTTTCTGGGCGACCCGGTGGTGGGGATCCTCGTGGGGGCGTTCGTGGATCTGTTCGCCATTCCCATCGTCCCCGTCGGGGGACGCCGATTCCTCGAGAGCGGCCCGGCCTCCGTGGTGGCGGCCACCATCGCGGTGCAGGGAGGTGACCCGGGGTCGTGGATCCTGGGGGCGGCGGTGGGGCTGGTTTGGGCTATGGCGGGGGGAGTGACGATCGGGGCTCTCCGGAGTTGGAACAGCCGGCTCGTTCCGTATCCGGACACTCCCGGGCTCACAGCTTCTCATCTCACCGGGATTCACCTTCGAACGCTGTCGGCCGACTTCCTCCGGGGGGGGGTGCTTTCCGGAGTGGGTCTGCTCTTGTGGGTACCGATGGTGGGTGGCGGGTGGCCGGCCTGGCCCCTGGATTGGACGGCTACCCTGGCGCTGGCCGGCCTGGCGGCGGCCGTCCCCATGGGCATGACCCTGACCGTGCTGGGCCTGGGGCGGCGGCGAACCGTGTACTTCGCCGCGGGACTCCTGTTGGGGCTTCTTCCCCTCTTGGTGCCATGACCGGCGACGGAAGGCTGGCTTGGTCCCTGGCGCTCCGGTCCCTCCTCATCCAGAGCTCCTGGAACCACCGGACCATGCTCGGAGCGGGTTTCGGCTTGTGCATCATTCCCGCTCTCCGCCGTGCTTCAGCCTCAGGGGACATGTCTTCCGAGCGGCGATTCTCCGAGGACTCTCCGGCGGGGCGGGGGGATCCGGGCGCAGAAGGGTGGGAGGGCGAGCCGGAAGCAGGTGACGGGATGCGGCGGGAGGACCCCGAGAGGGTCGTCGCGGGTCCGGAGCCACGGGCCCCGACCGCCGCCCATGGCGCGGGTCGGGTTGAGGAACCGTCCCTGAACGAACGCCTCCGTTGGCACGTGGAGCACTTCAACGCCCACCCCTATCTGGCCGGGGTGGCCCTGGGTGCAGTGGCCCGGATGGAGTTGGACGGGGCGCCGTCGGCCGAGATCCGGCGTTTCAAGACGGCCATCCGGGGTCCCTTGGGAAGCATGGGTGACCGCCTCGTCTGGGCCGCCTGGCTCCCCGCCACCCTTCTGGGGGCGGGGGCGTTGGGTCTGGCAGGCGCTCCCTGGTGGCTCGTCGTGGCGGCCTTTCTGGTGACGTACAACGGACTGAACCTGGGCCTCCGCCGGTGGGGGGTGGCGGTCGGATTGAGGGAGGGGGTCGGGGTGGCCCGCCAGCTTCAGCGGGCACGCCTGGTGGAGCGGGCGGAGCGAATCGCCTCCGTCGGGGTTCTCCTTCTCGGTGGTATGATTGGGCTCATGGTGTCTTGGTCCCTGGACTCCGGAGCTTTGGACGTGGTGGCTCCCTGGCTTCCGGTGGGATTCCTCCTCTTCGTGGCCGGAGTTCAAAAGGGGCAGGTCTTCTGGCAATGGGCGGTAGGGGGGTTTCTCCTGCTCGTCCTCGGGTTGGCTGTGATCGGGAACGGAATATGACCGACGACTCCCCGGATGGTGCCGTCCAGATTCGGGAGGTACGGATCCAGAACCGGATGGGGCTCCACGCCAGGCCGGCGGCGGAGCTCGTGAAGCGGGCGGCTCGCTTCCAGGCCGAAATCTTTCTCACGAAGCAAGGGCTCGAAGTGAACGGTAAGAGCATCATGGGGGTCCTCATGCTGGCTGCGGAGCAGGGGGCCGCCCTGACCATCAAGGCCCGAGGCCCGGACGCGGCGGAGGCCGTGCATTCCCTGGCCGAGTTCGTGAACGCGGGCTTCGAGGAGGACTGAGGGGGTGGCTATCGTTCGCGACGGCTTCCCTGCTTCCGAGGGCATCGTCTCCGGGCCCGTGCACATCCTCCATTGGGGCGTTCCCGAGGTTCCGCACGAGACGATCACCCCGGACCGGATCGAGGAGGAGGAGGAGAAGTTCAACGCGGCCCGGGAGTGGGCGAAGGGCCGGATTCGGGAGGTGAGGCACACTACCGCGGAACGGCTGGGTACCATGGAGGCTCGGATCTTCGAGCCCCAGCTCGCCATGCTCGATGATGCGGAAGTCGTGGACGGAACGATCCGATACATCCGGGAGAACCGCCTCACCGCCGCCCGAGCCTTCGACTGGCGGATGCTCGAGCTCCAGGCCCTTTGGATCCGGACCCGGAACCCCATGGTCCTGGATCGCCTCAACGACGTGGAGGACCTACAGGTTCGGGTGCTCCACTACCTCCTGGACCGTCCGGAACCCGGGGATCTGGACTCCCTGGACGAGCCGGTGATCGTGGTGGCTCGGAGCGTGAGCCCGTCCCTCACGGCCCAGATGGATCCGGACCGGACCCTGGGGGTCGCCACGGACATGGGGACGCGAACGTCCCATTGGGCGATCCTCGCCCGCTCCATGCAGATTCCGGCCGTCGTGGGGCTCCTGGACATCTCCCAGGTGGCCTGGGAAGGCCAGGAGGCGATCCTCGACGGCAGGATTGGGCGGGTGGTCCTGGATCCGAACGACCGGGACCGAGAGGTCTACCGGGCCAGGAAGGTTCGCCTGGAGGAATGGGAGAAGGAGCTGGAGCTCGTCTCCAAGGCGGACACGGTGACGAACGACGGCCAGCCCGTGGCTCTCCGGGCCAATGTGGACCTCCCCAGCGAGGTGGTGCGGGCGAGGGACCAGGGGGCCGAGGGGATCGGGCTCTTCCGGACGGAGTTTCTGGTGGTGGGGCGGAGCTCCATGCCCGAGGAGGAGGAGCAGTACCAGGCGTACCGACAGGCGGCGGAAGCCTTCCCGGACGGAGCCGTGGTGATTCGGACCTACGACCTGGGGGGCGACAAGTTTCCCATGTTCCTCCAGATGGCCCGGGAGGAGAACCCCTTCCTGGGGTGGCGGGCCATCCGGGTCTGCCTGGACCGTCTGGATCTCTTCCGCCCCCAGCTCCGGGCCTTCCTCCGGGCCACGGTCCACGGGGACGTGCGGATCATGCTCCCCCTGGTGAACGACGTGGAGGAGATCCTCAGGGTGAGAGAGCTCCTGGGCGAGGAGGAGGAGAACCTGAAACGGGAGGGGATTCCCTACTACTCGGGGTATAAGGTGGGGATCCTCCTGGAGACGCCGGCCGCGGCCCTGGATGCGGCCGAGCTGGCCCGCCACTGCGACTTCTTCTCCATCGGCACGAACGACCTGGTCCAGTACACCCTGGCCGTGGACCGGACGAATCCCCGGCTTGCCCACCTCTACAATCCCTTCCATCCCGCCGTGGTCCGCCAGCTCCATCAGGTGGCCCGGGTCGGGCGTGCGGCCGGAATCGAAGTGAGCGTATGCGGGGAGATGGCCGCGAACCCCCTGGGCGCCTACCTCTTACTGGGACTGGATATCTGGTCCCTCTCCGTGGCATGGCCCGCCGTCTCCGAGGTTCGCAAGGTGATCCGCGAATTCCGGGTCGAGGACGCGCGGAACGCGGCCCGGAAGGCCCTGGCCGCTCCCACGGGCCGGGATGTGGTGCAGTGCCTGGTGGAAGGGGTGGGGTCGTCGGTGGATCTCTCAATCTTCTCGGGCCGCTGGAGCTTGTCGCTCCCCTGAGACCCTTATAGTATTTAAGACTGTGCCGGGGTCGTACCCCCGGACCTCCGAGCATCATCAGCGCTCGACATTCGATCCGCCTCTAGCGGGCGGTCCGCATTCATTACGATCAGGAGGCAACTTTCCCCTTGAGCAAGCGCCTCTTCACTTCCGAGTCCGTCGGGGAGGGTCACCCCGACAAAATCTCCGACCAAGTCTCGGACGCGGTCCTGGACGCCATCCTGGCGAAGGACCCGAACTCTCGGGTGGCCTGTGAGACCCTGGTCACCACCGGCCTCGTCCTGGTGGCCGGCGAGATCTCCACCGAGGGCTATATCCAGGTTCCCGACGTGGTCCGCGGCGTCCTCGAAGACATTGGCTACACGAACTCCGCCTACGGCATCGACGCCGAGACCTGCGGGGTTCTTGTGAGCCTGGACCAGCAGTCACCGGACATCGCCCAGGGCGTGGACACCGGTGGTGCCGGCGACCAGGGGATGATGTTCGGCTACGCCACGGACGAGACGGACGTTCTCATGCCGGCTCCCATTGTCTTCTCGCATCGGCTGGTGGGGCGCTTGGCCGCCGCGCGGCACAAGGGAGAGATCCCATGGCTGCGGCCCGACGGCAAGGCCCAGGTCACCGTGGAGTACGAAGGGGATCAGCCCACTCGCATCGACACGGTGGTTCTGAGCGCCCAGCACGATCCGGACATCTCTCAGGAGGAGATGCGGAGCGCCCTGATCGAGAAGGTGATCGTTCCGGCGCTCCCGAAGGAGCTCCTGGATCCCGGCGATTGCACCTTCCACATCAACCCGACCGGAAACTTCGTGGTCGGGGGGCCCCAGGGTGACGCCGGCCTCACCGGCCGGAAGATCATCGTGGACACCTACGGCGGCATGGGCCGTCACGGGGGCGGGGCCTTCAGTGGAAAGGACTCCACCAAGGTGGACCGCTCGGCGGCATACGCCTCTCGGTGGGCCGCGAAGAATCTGGTGGCCGCCGGGGCGGCGAAGCGCTGTGAGATCCAGCTCGCCTACGCGATCGGCGTGGCGGAGCCCGTCTCCGTCCATGTGGACACCTTCGGAACCGGCGCGCTTCCCGAGGAGCAGCTCGTGCAGGCGGTGCGGAAGGTCTTCGATCTTCGGCCCGGCGCGATCATCGAGCGGCTCCGGCTCACCGACCCGATCTTCACGCCCACTGCGGTTCTCGGGCACTTCGGCCGGCAGTCGGAGGAGGCGCCCCATCCCGCCGGCAAGGGCACGGTTCGCCTCTTCCCGTGGGAGGCCACGGACCGGGTGGATGAGCTGAAGGACGCTCTGAACCTCTGACTCGGCCGTCCAGCGGCCCCGAGAAGCGGGTGAAGCCCCCTTCTCCTCTCCGCCCCCGGAAGGGGGGTGGTCGGG
>SKSR01000216.1 GCA_007122885.1 Gemmatimonadota bacterium | reverse complement strand
TCCTCTACAACGGCCTCCACCTCGAGGCCGCGATGTCGGACGTCCTCGACCGGATGGACGGGCGGACGCGCACGCGAGCCGTCACCGCAGGGATTGACCAAGACCGGCTCCTGACCCCGCCCGAGTGGGAAGGCCAGTACGACCCGCACGTCTGGATGGACGTGTGTCTATGGATTGAGGCGGTGCAGGAGGTGGCGAACGCCCTGGCCGAGGCGGACCCGGACGGGAGGGAGCAGTACGAGCGATCCGCGGCCGAGTTCGTGCGCGAACTCGAGGATCTCGAGACGTGGGTTTGGGGTCGGGTGGAGGAGCTCCCGCCGGAGCGGCGGATCCTCGTGACAGCCCACGACGCATTCAACTACTTCGGCGAGGCCTACGGGTTCGAGGTTCGGGGACTCCAGGGGTTGAGCACCGCCACAGAGGCGGGGATCGGCGACGTCCGACGCCTGGCGGATTTCATCGTCGAACACCGGCTGCCGAGCATCTTCATCGAGACCTCCATCCCACGGCGGAACGTGGAGGCTGTGCAGGCGGCCGCGCGTTCTCGTGGACACCGCGTGGAGATCGGGGGCGAGCTCTTCTCCGACGCCATGGGCCCGGCTGGAACCCCGGAAGGGACCTACCCCGGTATGATCCGACACAACGTGAACACGATCGTGGACGGCCTCTCTCTCGGTATCGCAGAAGCGGTGGCGGAAGGTGCCCCATGAGTTTCGATCGCTCCTCGGGCGTGGCTGCTGACGTAGCCGGAGGCGCCGGCGCCCCTTCCGCCGGTGGCCCCGAAGGCCCTCGAACTCCGTCCCGCACCCCCGCGGCCATCGAGGTCCGGGACCTCACGGTGGCCTACCGGGACGAGCCCGTGCTCCGAGCCGTGGACGTCACGGTCCCCCCAGGCTCGATTATGGGCATCGTGGGGCCCAACGGTGCCGGAAAGACTACGCTGATCAAGGCCGTTCTCGGTCTGGTGGAGCCGGTCGCCGGCCAGGTTCTGGTCCAGGGACGCCCCTATCGCGAGCGATTCCGATCTGTGGCCTACGTCCCTCAACGGGAGAGTGTGGACTGGGATTTTCCCACGTCCGTGCTCGACGTGGTCATGATGGGCACCTACGGGGCTCTGGGGTGGTTTCGCCGACCCGGTCGGCGGGAACGGGGGCGGGCGCTCGACGCGCTGGAGAAAGTGGGAATGGTTCCGGTGGCCGATCGTCAGATTAGCCAGCTCTCCGGGGGCCAGCAACAGCGGGTCTTTCTGGCCCGGGCGCTCGTCCAAGACGCGAGTATCTATCTCATGGACGAGCCCTTCCAGGGTGTGGACGCCACGACGGAGCGAGCCATCGTCCGGGTCCTCCGTGAGCTCCAGGAGGATGGGGGAACCGTGGTTTGCGTCCATCACGCGCTCCAGACGGTCCCTGAGTACTTCGACCATCTCTTGGTCCTAAACGTCCGCCGCATCGCGTCCGGTCCGGTGGCGGACGTCTTCACTGAGGAGAATCTGAGGTTGGCCTACGGGGGCGATGTGCCCCTCCTGACACCGAACGGGTTTCCAGGCGCCCTGGTCCGCCGGGGCACCGGCGGGCACCTCTATCGAGGGCCCGACACGGAGCGCTCCGGGCCCGACGGAGGCTCGACCGCGGGATGACCGGCCTGGAGACCCTGGCCGGTGCACTTCCGGAACTGTTCCACCTGCTCCTGTTCGACTACACGCTCCGGACGGTCGCGCTGGGCTCCGGGGCACTGGGGGCGGTGAGCGGATCCCTGGGCACGTTCGCCGTCCTCCGTCGCCAGAGCCTGCTCGGCGATGCCATCGCCCACGCGGCGCTTCCCGGGATCGCACTGGCGTTTCTCCTCACGGGGAGCCGGGCCACCCTGGTGCTCGTACTTGGGGCGGCGCTGACGGGATGGATGGGGACACTGGCGGTGATGGCCATCGTCGGGAAAAGCCGGCTCTCTGAAGATGCCGCCCTGGGCATCGTGCTCTCCGTGTTCTTCGGGGTCGGACTGGTGGTGCTCGGGTACGTGCAACGGATGCCCGGGGCTCGACAGGCCGGCCTCGATACCTTCCTCTTCGGCCAGGCGGCCACCCTGCTCGAGCGAGACCTCTGGGTCGTCCTGGTCCTGGGGGGCCTGGCCGTGTTGACCGTGGCGTTCTTCTGGAAAGAGCTCAAGCTCCTGACGTTCGATCGGGGATTCGGCGCGTCGCTGGGCATCCCCATGGTAGGGATGGATGTCGTGCTGACCACGGTCCTCGTCGTCGCCATAGTGATCGGACTCCAGACCGTGGGGGTCGTACTCATGGCCGCCATGGTGGTGGCGCCGGCCGCAGCCGCTCGTCAGTGGACGGAATCGTTGGGCGTGATGGTCCTCCTGGCGGGTGCTCTGGGTGGGGCGGCGGGAGTGGCCGGAGCCCTGATCAGCACCCTGGCCCCCGGCATCCCCACCGGCCCGGTGATCGTCCTCACCATGAGTGGCCTCGTCGTGTTTTCCCTGCTCCTGGCTCCTCGCCGGGGCCTCGCCTGGGCCTCGCTCCGAGATGCTCGGAACCGGGGACGCTTGGGCGGGTCCCCGAGCGCTGGAGAAGAGCGTGAACCCGGAGCCGGCTGGTGAGTCCGTTCGAAATCGAGATCCAGCTCCTGGCCATTCTGGTGGCGGTGGCCTGCGCCCTTCCGGGGGTCTTCCTCGTGCTACGGCGGATGGCGCTGATGAGCGATGCCATCAGCCACTCCATCCTGCTCGGGATCGTCCTGGCCTTCTTCGTAGTGCACGACCTCAACCACCCCCTTCTCGTCGTAGCGGCGGCGGCCACCGGGGTGGCTACGGTCTTCTTGGTGGAAGCGCTACACCGGACCGGCCGGATGAAGGAGGACGCCGCGATCGCCATCGTCTTTCCGGCCCTCTTCTCGGTGGCGGTGATTCTGATCTCCCGCTACGCAGCCAGCGTGCATTTGGATCTGGATGCCGTCCTCCTAGGCGAGATCGGGTTCGCACCTTTCGACCGCCTGGAGCTGGGGGGGCGCGACCTCGGACCCCGCAGCCTGTGGCTGATGGGGGCGATCCTTCTTCTGAATGCCGCCTTCCTGGCCACGTTCTACAAGGAGCTCAAGGTCTCTACCTTCGATCCGGTCTTGGCCGCCGCCCTCGGCTTCTCTCCGGGTCTACTCCACTACGCCTTCATGAGCGTGGTCTCCGTGACCGCCGTGGGAGCCTTCGACGCGGTGGGGTCCATCCTGGTGGTAGCTCTCATGATCGCGCCCCCAGCGGCAGCCTACCTCCTTTCCGACCGCCTGCCGGTGGTTCTGGCGTTGAGCGCGCTCCTGGCGATCGCTGCTGCGCTCACCGGCTACTGGACGGCTCGCTGGATCGACAGCTCCATCGCCGGATCGATGGCGGGAATGGCCGGCCTGGTTTTTCTCCTCGCCTTCCTCTTCGCCCCCCACCGCGGCCTCGTGGTCCAGGTTCGGCGTCGGTCTCGTCAACGACTGGCCCTGGCGGGGGCGACCCTGGTTGCCCACCTTTTCGCCCGCGAGAGCGAGCGGAGTGGGGCCGAGACCGGGCGGCTGACCCGTCTGCCTGCGGAATTCCAGTGGGATCCCGCCCTGGTCCGCCGCGCGGCCCGGTGGGGCGAGCTCCGCGGTCTACTTCGGGGGGATGGACAAGGACGTTTGGAGCTCACCGAGGAAGGGCGCCGATTCGCCCGAAGCGACCCGGTTGGCGGCGAGGGGTGAGGGTTCGGCCGGCGACCCATGCTATCGGCCCTTTTGATCTTGGGCGGCCTCTCCGTCCTGGTGGTGGGAGAGGAGCTCACGGTCCGGGCGACGACGGGGGGCGCTCTTAGGACCGGGGGGCCAAGTCCCTGGGCGGCCCGCAGTGGTCGCTGTGGGAACGTTGCTGCCGAGGCTCGCGACCTCTCTCGCTGCCGCGCGCCCGTGGGAGGGAGACATCGCGATCGGCAACATCGTCGGGTCCAATATCTTGGACCTCTTCTGCATCTGGGGCATGTCGCGGCCCGTCACACCGAGCCCCCTGCCTTCTCGAGGAGCCGTGGGTCTCCTGGTCATCACGGGGTGTTCGCTGGTATCGTTCCTGATGGTCATCTCGGAGGACGGTCCGGGTTCCCTCTACGGTCTTCCCGTACTCGCCGGATCCAGGGAGGACGCGGAGTGGTTGGTCGTCCGATCCGCCACCTGATCCGGGGGGGAGGGGCGGGAGCGAAGGGATGGGGATGGCCCCGCGCGAATCCCCCGAAGGAACGAACCGATGGCTTCTCGACTCCGTTTCACCCGGCTCCTCCTGGTCCCCGTGATCGCGCTGGGTCTCGTGTCGCACCATCTTCACCCGGAGGACTCGGGCTGGGATCGGCTGATGGCCTCCGCGGGGCTCGTGCTTCTCGTTCTCGCGATGGGCGGACGGATCTGGGCGAGCGCGTACCTGGCCGGCAAGAAGAATCGGGCGTTGGTCGTGGAAGGACCATATTCGGTGGTTCGGAATCCCCTCTACCTGTTCAGCTTCCTGGGGTTCGTCGGCGCCGGATTGGCGTGGGAGTCCCTCACCCTGGCCGTGCTGCTCGCCCTCCTGTTCGCCGTGACGCACTGGCCTGCGGTCCTGGCCGAAGAGCGGACGCTGCACGCCCTCTTCGGGATCGAGTACGAGAGGTATCGACGGCGGGTGCCTCGGTTCGTTCCGAGGGCCGGGCTTCTCCGCCCGAGTGACACCTTGCTGGTGGACGGCATCCGCTTCCAGGCCGCGCTGCGAGACGGCCTCGCAATCCCACTGGTCTTCGTGGTCGCCGACCTCGTGGAGTGGGCAAAGCTCGCAGGATGGGTGCCCGTCCTGATTTACCTGCCGTGACGGGGGCCCATCCTGACGTTTTCGAACCTCCGGGTTCCTGCGTATGAAACGCATCGAGGAGGGCATTGAGTCGCGTGTCGGCTTGCGTCCGAATCTTCTCGGCTGCCCCGAGCGGGGCCCGGCGACGAAGGGAACCCGGGAGGGGTATAACCCCCTAGCGTCTCCCGGCCAGGGCGGCTGGCCGGAAGGCCATCCTCCGGATCATCCGGCTCGGAGGAGTTCACCTGCCGTCTTAGAGGTACGGTGCCATGACGATCCCATCGTCCACGCAGGTCCCCTCTATCCCAGTCCCCTGGAAGCCTTCGAGGGTGGTCCTTCTGGCCCTCGGAGCCATCCTCGCCCTGCCCGCCCCCGTGGAAGGTCTGGACCCCCCGCTCACGGACCCGGAAATCGTGTACGGGCCGGCCGTCCGGTTGGGTGACGGATCGGCCCGCACCTACGTGATCGTGGAATCCGAACGGCCTCTGGAGGTGGGAGTGGCCGTGGACCAGGCTTTTCTTACCTCACTTCCGGAGGATGGAGCTCCGGGCGGTCTGGTGATGCCTAACGGGCACAGTATGTTCGAGTATGCGCTCGAGATGCCCGAGGGCCATGGAACCCCGTTCCAGCACGCCACCTTGGATTGGATTCCCGCGGGCCACGAGCCTCCGGGCATCTACGACAAGCCCCATTTCGACGTTCACTTCTATACGATCTCGGCGGAAGAGCGGAGGGCGATCCGACCCGACGATCCCACGTTCCTGGAAAAAGGGGCGCGCCTTCCGGAGGCCGAGTTCGTCCCGGCCGGCTTCGTGGACCCGGGGATGGGGGCCGTGCCGATGATGGGCGTCCACCTGGTGGACCCGACCTCACCGGAGTTGCGGGCCGAGGCTCCTGAGCCGTTCACTCACACTTTTCTCTACGGTTCCTGGGATGGGCGGCTGATCTTTCTCGAGCCCATGGTGACCACGGCGTTCCTGGCCGAAAAGCACGATCTGAGCTTCCCCATCGCCGTGGCGGAGCGGTATGACCCGGAGGGCTACTATCCCGCCTCGTATTCGATCCGGTGGGACGACGCCGCCGGCGAATACAGGATCAGCCTGACCGATCTAGCGTGGCGGGGTGGGTCCTGAGAGCCCCTACCCCGGGTCGCCCTCTTCTGGACAGGTCGTGCTCCGGTCGGTACTTGTCCTGATCCCGACGCCGCCCTTCGTCCCGGAGGGTCGGGTGTGACGAGTTCGTCCTGGGAAGGAGCGAGCGATGTTGGAGCTGGAGGGCCGCTCCCTGGCTCTGGAAGAGGTGGAGTTGGTCGCGGCCCCGGAGGCCTCGCCGGAGGTTCGGCTGGCGGATGCCGGTCGGGAGAACCTCCGGCAAGGCCGACGGGTCATCGAGAGGGTCCTGGAGTCCGGCGAGGCCGTCTACGGGGTCAACACGGGGTTCGGTCGTCTCGCCGAAGTGGTCGTTCCCCCGGAAGCCCGTCGTGAGCTCCAGTCGAACTTGATTCGGAGCCATTCGGCGGGGGTGGGCGACCCTCTGCCGACCGAAGTGGTCCGGGCGATCATGCTCCTGCGAGCGAACGCCCTGGCTCGCGGCAACTCGGGTTGCCGTCCGGAGGTGGTGGATGCTCTCCTGGCCCTCCTCAATCACAAGCTTCACCCGGTCGTTCCCAGCTGGGGCTCCGTGGGCGCCAGTGGAGACCTGGCTCCATTGGCCCATGTGGCCCTTGCCCTCACGGGTGAAGGTGAGATGGAAAGGGAGGGAAGGGTGGAGCCCGCCGAGCACGCCCTGAAAGGGGTGGGCCTTTCACCGCTCGAGTTGAGGGCCAAGGAGGGACTCGCCCTCATCAATGGGACCCAGGCCACTACGGCTCTGGGGATTCTCTCCCTCCTCCGGGCTGAACGGGCGGTGGAGGTGGCCGAGGTAGCCGGAGCCACCAGCCTGGAGGGGCTCATGGGCACCCCGCAGGCCTTTCGGGCGAAGGTTCAGGAAGCCCGGCCCCATCCGGGGCAGGTGACGAGTGCCAGCCGTCTCCGGGCTCTCATGGAGGATTCGGAAATCCGGGAGTCCCACCGGCACGGTGACCCCCGAGTCCAGGATGCCTACTCGCTCCGCTGTATGCCCCAGGTCCATGGGGCCGCCCGGGAGGCCTTGGGTTACGTCCGGAGGATTCTGGTCACCGAAGCGAACTCGGCCACGGACAATCCCCTGGTCTTCCCCGATGACGGGTCGGTGGTGAGCGCGGGGAACTTCCACGGTCAGGTGGTGGCCCAGGCCCTGGACTTTCTTTGCATGGCCCTGGCGGATCTGGCCTCCATTAGCGAGCGCAGGTTGGAACGACTCCTGAACCCGGACCTGTCCGGGCTGCCGGCGTTCCTCTCACCTGAACCCGGACTTCGGTCCGGGCTCATGATCGCCCAGGTGACGGTGGTGGATTTGCTGAGCGAGATGCGCACGCTGGCCCACCCCGCCAGTGTGGATTCCGTGCCCACCAGCGCCGGGCAGGAAGACCACGTTTCCATGGGGCTGTGGGCCGGGCGAAAGGTCTTCCGAGCGGTGGAGTGCCTGGAACGCGTTCTGGGGATCGAGCTCCTGGCCGGCGTGCAGGCCTTGGAGTTCAGACGCCCATTGGAGCCGGCGCGGCGGCTGCGTCGGGTGCGGTCGGCGGTCCGGGAGCGGGTGCCGGCTGTGGAGGAGGACCGGGTTCTTGCCCCTGACCTGGAAGCCATGGCCCGGCTGGTTCGGCACGGCGGGCTCCACACGGTCGCTGCACCGGACCGAGGCGACTGACTGGAAGCGGCCGGGGTGCATCGGGTCGGAAGCGGGTCGGGGTCAACCGCCGGCCACGCACTGGTCCAGAAGGTAAAGAAGGAGAAGGGCCACGAAGGGGGCGGCCGTGAGCACCACCTTTCCCAACAGGGGGGCCGGGTGCTCCTCCGTAGACTCGCCCTCGGCTTCGTCCTCAGGGGGTTCGGTCCGGGGATCGTCCCCCAGTGGGGGGTCGCCGGTTGAACTTTCGCTTCCACTCATTCCGTTCCTCGTCCGTTGGGACGAACGTGGGCGACTAGCGCGATTTTTCGCCGTAGGCACTTGTCTCGGAGCCCAAAGGGCTGTAGGCTCAATACACCGAATTGTCACCGGAGCCTCCGCCCACTTCGGGAGGCTCCCTCCCAGGCACCGTGTTGGTGCCGGGGTCCGTCACACGCCACCACAATCGAAATACGTACAGTGACTTCAGAGCAACCCCTCGGCGTTCTCGAAGTCCTGGGAAGTGGTTCCGGTTTCGTGCGTCGCAAGCACGCCGGCTACGCCCCGGGTTCCGACGACATCTATGTGAGCGGCAAGCTCATCCAGAAGTTCGGTCTCCGAACCGGGGATGAGCTTTCCGGAGACGTGGGCGGACGACCGCGGAACGGTAAGTCTCCGCCCCTCTCGAACCTCAAGGCCGTCAACGGGCAGCCCCCGGCCGAAGCCAAGAAGAGGCGGGAGTTCGACCGACTCAGCGCCCAGCACCCGGACGAGCAGATCGTCTTGGAATGTGACATCCGCGAGCGGGGCGAGCCGGATCTCACCAATCGGGTGATCGATCTCTTCTGTCCGTTGGGGAAAGGCCAGCGCGCCATGATCGTCGCTCCGGCCAAAGCGGGGAAGACGACGGTCCTCCAGAGGGTGGCGGAAGGAGTGGTTCGGAACCACCCAGAGTGTGCCCTCTTCATTCTTCTGGTCGACGAGCGCCCTGAAGAGATCACGGACATGGAGATGTGCGGGTTCGGGGAGGTGATCGCGTCCAGCTTCGACTTCCCGCCCGACCGGCATATCGCCCTGGCGAACATGACCCTGGAGCGGTGTCGTCGCCGGGTGGAGATGGGGCAGGACGTGGTTCTGGTCTTGGACTCCATCACGCGGCTGGCCCGGGCGTGCAACACGGTGGAGGATGGGAGCGGCCGGACCCTTTCGGGCGGCCTGGATGCCACGGCGTTGGAGCGGCCGAAGCGGCTTCTGGGAAGCGCCCGGAAGATCGATCCGGCTCAGGGGGGCGGATCCCTCACCATCGTGGCCACGGCCCTGGTGGACACCGGCTCCCGGATGGACCAGGTGATCTTCGAGGAGTTCAAGGGGACGGGGAACTCGGAGCTCGTTCTGAGCAGAGATCTGGCGGACCGTAGAATCTTCCCCGCCATCGACCTGATGGCGTCGGCAACCCGACGGGAGGAGCGAGTCCTTTCCGAGGAGAGCCTGACCCTCTCCCGCGCCCTACGCCGGCAGTTCGCCGGTCAGGACCCGGCGGATGCCATGACCGAGCTCCTGGCCGTCATGCGTCGGACGGCCACGAACAAGGAGCTCCTGGAGAAGAGTCGAGCGGCTCGCTGATCGTACGGGTCGGGGCCCGGTCGATCGGGCTCCGGTAACGGTTCCGCTAACGTTCGGTCTCCCCTTCGCTCCCCTCGGGAACGCGTCCCTCGGTCACGAGGGAGCTCAGTCGCTCCAGGCTCTGTTCCATCTGCTCCCCCTGGGTGTCCGGCATCTGGGCGGCCACGTACCCCAGAAGGGGATTCCATCCGAAATCCCCCTCTTCGCGCCACTGGATGCGGGTCCCTCCGGATTCGGCATGGAGGGTCATCCGGCCGTCCGTCACCAGGCTACCTCCCTCCACTTCCACCCGGTAGTCCAGGCGGTGTGGCGGGTCGGATTCCAGGATGGTGAAGACTCCCTGGCCATAGGCGGGGTCGTCCCAGCTCCAGCCACCTTGGTGCCCCTGAGCGGGGGCAAGGGCCTCGATTCCGGATTCGGGCATGGGGGTCCAGCGACCCCAGCCGTCGGCGGAGGTTACGTGATCGTAGACCTCAGTGGGTTCCGCTTCGATCCAGGCTTCCGTCTCCGCCCTCCATTCGCCGGGCAGAATGAGCCCGATGGCCAGAACACCCACCAGGAGGGCCCCGATGATGGACAATGCGATGGCGGCGATGTGAAAGGGACGCCGAGCGGAGGAGGGGGCACCCGCCCCGCTCCCCTCAGCCACCGTTCGCTCCGGCGTTCAGGGAGTCGGCCAACTCGGGTCTCTCGTCCTCGTTCACCTCTTCGAGGATTGGTTCCAGGGCCTTCCAGACCGTCCTAGCCATGACCGCATGTCCCTCCCGTGTCGGGTGGATTCCGTCCGCTTGATTCAATTCCGGCTCTCCCGCCACTCCCTCGAGGAGGAACGGGCCCAGAGCCACATCCTCCCTCCCTCCCACCGTTTCGAAGGCCGACTCGAAACGGCGAGCGTACTCGGGGCCCGCGTTGGGCGGGGCCTTCATTCCCAGGAGGAGGATGCGCACCTCGGGCTCCGCTTCGCGGGCCCGTCGGACGATGGTGTCGAGGTTCCGTTCGAGCTCCGAAGGATCCAGGCTTCGCAGACCGTCGTTGGCTCCCACCTCCAGAACCAGGATATCCGTCGGTCGGCTCATCACCCACTCGATCCTCTCCCGAGCGCCTGCGCTGGTTTCCCCGCTTACTCCCACCTCCGTAACCTGGACCGGGTACCCTGCCGAGTCGGCCATGGCTTGGATCCGGCCCGGAAACGCGTCCCGCGGATGGTCCAGCCCGTACCCCTCCGTGAGGCTCGTGCCAAGGAAGGTAACCCGAATCTCTCCGGCCTCCGCATGATCAGAACCTTCCGACCCAGGGTGGCGTACCATCTCCGATTCTTCACTTTCCTGGCAGCCCGATAGGAGGCCGATCACGGTGAGGACCGCGGCGACTCCGGCCATCGAGGCCCACGGCCTCGCCATGAGGTACGGGCGTGGGCATCGAGCCGTTGCCGTGCTCAACGGAATCGATCTTTCCGTGTCGCCTGGAGAGTTCATCGCCATCGTGGGTCCGTCCGGGAGCGGGAAGACGACCCTTCTGGGACTTCTCGCCGGTCTGGATGTTCCGAGCCAGGGCGTCGTCAAGGTCGAAGGGCACGACCTCGCCTCTCTTACCGAGGACCAGAGAGCCGAGTTTCGGGTCCGGAGGATGGGCTTCGTCTTCCAGACCTTCCAGCTCATCTCCTCTCTGACGGCCCTGGAAAACGTCATGGTCCCTCTCGAGCTCCAAGGTGAGACCGGCGAGCGGCCTCGACGGCGGGCCCGCGAGCTCATGAGCCGGGTGGGGCTGGCCGACCGAATGGACCACTACCCGGCTCAACTTTCCGGAGGCGAGCAGCAGCGCGTGGGATTGGCCCGGGCGTTTTCCAGCGATCCGGCGATCCTCCTGGCCGACGAACCGACGGGCAATCTGGACGACGAGACGGGAAGTCATGTGGCTTCCCTTCTCCAGACCCTGAACCGGGAGAGGGGAACCACGTTGGTTCTGGTGACGCACGATCTCAGTTTGGCCGAGCGGGCCGACAGGATCGTGCGGCTCAGAGGCGGCACGCTGGCTCCCGAGGCCGGGGAGGGGGGAGGGGATTGATCCGCCCGTTCACCTTCCGGTTCGCGTGGCGGGATGGGCGGACGGAACTGCGTCGCTCCCGAGTCCATCTCATGGCCCTGGCCCTGGGCGTGGCGGGTCTCGTGGCCCTTTCCTCCCTGCAGCAGGATGTGGAGGAAGGGATTTCCGTGCAGGGGAGAGATCTCCTCGGGGCCGACGTCCGGATTTCGAGCAGCGCGCCATTTACGGAGGAGGCGCTGGCCGTTGTGGACTCTTTGGCGGCCGAGGGGGTTCGCGTGGCGCGCTCCACCGCATTGGGCACATCCGTCTACCATTCCGGATCCGACATGTCCCGGTTCCTCCAGGTGGTGGCCGTGTCCCCGGAGTATCCTCTCTACGGGTCGCCCCGGGACGATCCTGAGGGGAGCTGGTCCCGGCTCGCAGGCGGTACCGCCCTCCTGGAACCGCAAGCCGCGGCCCAGATGGAGACCGAGGTCGGAGACACGGTGCGGGTGGGCGAGGCTCCGGTCCGCATCGTGGGGGAGGTGGAGGGGCTGCCGGCGGAGCTAGGTCTCCGGGGCCTCATGGGTGCCAGGATCTTCGTGTCCGAAGGCGACCTGGAAGCCATGGGGCTCTTGGGGTTCGGGACCGTGGCCCAGAGGCGGGTGGATCTCCGGACACCCGACGGGGAGGGTGGAACCGCACTGGCCCACCGGCTACGGGACCGGCTGAGCACCGAAGGGCTTTCCATTCGTTCGGCGGAGGAGCGGGCGGAGACGTTGGTGGAGGGTGTGGGGTTCTTCGGGGATTTCCTCGCCCTCGTGGGGCTGGCCGCCCTCCTCCTGGGGGGCATCGGGGTCGCCAGCGCCACACACGGCCGAGTGGAAGACAAGGTGTCGCGCCTGGCGGTTCTGCGTTGCCTCGGCGCCCGGGAACGAGACGTGATGGGCGCCTTCGTCCTCCAGTCGTTGGTTCTGGCCATGGTGGGAAGCGCGGCGGGCGCGCTGCTGGGGGTGGGGGTGCAGCACGCGGGCGCCGCGGGCCTCTCCGCGATCCTGGATCTTACCATCGCCCCGGCTCTCCATGTGGGTGCCGTACTTTCCGGGGTGGCCGTGGGCCTTGCCTTCGGGCTGGTGTTCTCGGTCGCCCCCCTGGCTCAGGTCCGGGGGATCTCGCCCCTCCAGGTTTTTCGCCGGGAGGTGGAGGAGGGGGCGGGAGGAGGAAGTTGGGCGGGAGTCGCTGCGGTCTTTGTCGGCGCCGTATTCGCCGGAGCGATCGCGAAGGCGCCCGATCTGTCCACCGGCCTGTGGTACGGCTTCGGGTTCCTCGTTCTGTGTGCCCTCCTCCTCGCCATGGCAAGGGCGTTGTCGATGACCGCTCGAGCCACGCTGGGTGAGGATGCATCCTTCCCTCGGCGCCATGGCCTTTCTTCGCTATTTCGACCCGGGAATCAGACGGGAGTGGTGGTGCTGGCGCTCGGGTGTGGAATCTCCCTGCTGGCAGCGGCCGCCGTCGTGGAGCGGAGCTTTCTGGAACGCCTTCTTATGGAGGAAACGGGAGGTGACGCGAACCTCTTCATATTCGACGTCCAGTCCGATCAGCGCGAACGTGTTGGGGAGATCCTGGAGGGGGGTACGGGTGCGGCGCCGTCGTTTACTCCCATTGTTTCGGCGAGGATCGCCCGCTTCCGGGGGAGGGAGGTTTCCGACCTATTGGACGATCCATCGGTGGGAATCCCCGGTTGGACGCTTCGTCGAACGTACCGGAATACGTATCGGCTGGAGTTGGCCCCCGGGGAGGAGGTGGTTCGAGGTGAATGGTGGGAGGAGGGAGGTGGGGATGGTACCACCCGGATCTCGGTGGAACAGGGCTTGGCCATGGATCTGGGAATCCGAATGGGAGATTCCATCGTCTGGGACGTGCAGGGGGTCCCCGTGGTCACGGAAGTGGCCAACATTCGCTCGGTGGATTGGGCCCGTTTCGAGCCCAACTTCTTTGTGGTCTTCGAACCTGGCGCACTCGAAGGGGCCCCAGCCACGTATGCCACCGCCGTCCACGTGCCGGACTCGGGGGAACGGGGCAGACTCCAAGGCCGACTCGTCTCCGAGGTCCCCGGGGTGGCCGTGCTGGACTTCGCTCAGCTCCGGGAGGAGCTCACCCTCTGGAGCTCCAGGATCGGGTTGGCCGTCCTGGGCTTGTCCCTCTTCACCGCCTTGATAGGGACCGTCGTCCTGATGGCGGTCGTGCTTTCCCGTCGGCGACGTAAGGCCCGGGAGATCGCATTGCTCCGTACGCTGGGCGCAGGCCGGGCACAGCTCCGAACGTTCCTGGCGTGGGAGTACGGAGCCCTGGGAGCTACCGCAGGAGTGGCCGGCGTGGTATTGGGTACGTGTGGGGCCGTTCTTCTCCTCGTCCTCCAGTTTCAGGTGCCGGTGGCTTTTCCAGGATTCCGTCTGGCGTTGTTGACCGGGGCATGCGTGGCCTTGGTGATGGTTTCCGGGTGGCTGGCGACCCTTTCTTTTCTCCGTCATCCGCCCTCCGTCATCGTCCGGGGTGAAAACGATGGATGAAGGTGGGCGAGCAGATCCGGAGCTGGAACCCTGGCGGTGCGGGGGGGCGGTGTCGGAGATTCCAGGGTTTCCGGACATGGGCCGAACGGACTCGAGGAGTGGACGGCTGATACGGTGACCGAACGTCTGGCTGCATCCAAGGGAGGGGAGAAGGCGGCTCTCTCTCGGGATCTTTCCGAGTTTCTCATCGAGCTGTCCATCGCCGTCCACCGACACGCCATGTATCCGGGGGATCACCCTTCCCTCGTTCCGGCTGCTGAGAACGTGATCGAGGGCCTTTCCACCCTCTTTTCCGACCGGAAGAGCCTGGCCATCGGCGTAGCCCAACGGCAACTGGTCATCGAGGGGGTGGCCACCGACCCGCGCCATCCGGTCCTGAGCGATCTGGCACACCGGCTTCACAGCCACCAGATCGGTGCGATCTCGTTCCAGCGAGGTGCCAGCCTACGGGAGGTTCGTGAGCTCTTGCGAACTCTGGCTCAGGACCCGGAGCGAGGGGGCGAGCCCATCGGTCTCATGGCCGAGGGCGAGCGCCCGGGGTGGACGCACATCCGCCTTCATCCGGTGGACTACGACCGCCTGAACATGAAGGAGGCGGACTTCGGTGAGGGGGGCTCGAAGGCCGGAAAGCTCTGGTTGAACATGGCGCAAGCTGCCCTGGCCGACGAGGAGGAGGTGAGCGAGGGAAACCTGGATGCCCGGGCCCTGGCTCGCCGGCTGGGGCGCAGGGCCAAGGATGGTGCATACGAAGAAGTCATCGTCGACTACCTTCGCCAGTTGGCGGAGGAGCTCCGGGACGCGGAAGGTGAAGAAGCCGAGGAGATCCGGCGGCGACTGGCAGCCCTGGTGGAGGAGCTGGACCCGGATGCCTTGGCTCGCCTGGTTCGAATGGGAGGGAGTTTCACCCAGCGAAAGAAGTTTCTGATGGACGCCGCGCAGGGACTTCCGGTGGACGCGGTGGTCAAGATCCTTCGGGCCGGCGCGGAAGCATCCGGACAGAACATCTCCACGTCGCTGACCCGGATGCTCTCGAAGCTGGCCGCCCATTCCGAGACCGGGCCCCGCCACCTGAGGGCACAGGCGACGAACGCCCTCCTGGAGAATGTGGAGGAGCTCATCTCGGACTGGGAGCTGGAGGACCCCAACCCGGACCAGTACACGCGGGTCCTGGATCAGATGGCCCGGGCCGCTCCTGTCCTTTCAGGAACGGAGGAAGGGGACGAGGGCTTGGAGGGGGCGGAACGGATCGTCCAGATGGCCCTGGAGGTGGACGCCGAAGGACCGACGCTGCACAAGGCGGTAGCGGACCTGGTGGATGCCGGAGGCGTTTCCCGGGTGTTGGCGTTGGCCGACCGGGCCTCAGAGGGAAGTCAGGTGGCCGAACGGCTCCGACGGCAGCTCGCCACCCCCCATCAGCTTCGACGGCTCCTGTCGGGAGAAGATGTGGACCGGGAGTCCCTCCGGCAGCTCGTGGACCGCTTGGGCGATCAGGCCATCGCACCGCTTTTCGAGATCTTGATCGAATCGGAATACCGGTCCGTCCGGCGGAAGGTCTTCGACTGCATCGCCGAGCTGGGCCCCCGAATGGTGGAACATGCTCTGGACCGGCTCGACGACTCCCGCTGGTACGTCCGCCGCAACATCCTCGCCCTGTTGCACCGGCTGGAGGAACTTCCGGAAGGATTCGATCCCACCGAGCATCTGGGTCACTCGGACCCAAGGGTGCGGCGGGAGGCCTTCCCGCTGGCGTTCCGGGACCCTGGGGGACGTCAACGGGCGTTGGCTCAGGCCTTGGGCGATTCGGACGAACGGATCGTTCGGATGGCGCTTCTGGAGCTTCAGGATGGGATCGGGGATGCGCTCGTTCCGGTGGTCGTGAACCGGGTGCTCCGCAACGATGCTCTGTCTGCCCTTCGATCCCTGGCCGTACGGGCCATCGGCACGAGCCGGGTCCCCCTGGCGTTGGATGCTCTTCTGGAAATCTGCGACGGCGGACGAAGCGTCCTCGGCCGCCGCCGCCTGGCCCCCAAGTCACCCGAGCTCGTCTCGGCTTTGAAGGCCCTCTCGGAGCGCTGGGCGGATCATCCCAAGGCCGAACCCATCCTCCAACTGGCCCGGAAGTCCTCGGATGTGCAGATTCTCGCCGCCGTGACTTCGACCCAGGAGGTTCAGTGAACTCGGCCGCTCGTTTCCTCACGTCCATGGCCCAGGCGGTTTCCACCATGCACCTCTACGAGGAGGAGCATCCGGCCCGGGAGCGGGCTCTGGACACGGCCTACGAACGGCTCGTGGACCTCCAGAACGTGGAGCCGAAACCCCGCTTCACCTTTCTAGGGGGGGAAATCCTCCACGAGGACCGGCCGCTCTGGGATCTCAAGGGGTGGGACTGGGCGACCCAATTGGCCGACGCGGGCCTCCAGATGCTCGAGTTCACCGGACCCGTCTCCCGGGAAGAGCTGGAGGGATTCCTGGACGACGTGCTGGCTCTCCTCACCGATCGGCCGGTCAGCAGCGCCGAGGCCCGCCCGACCCGGGAAACGAACATCCGCTATGGTCGGGCCGATATCCGGAGGGACGGCGAGGAAGGAGAGGATCTGGAGGACCTGGCCATGGCCACGCTGGATTACTCCCTCCAGGAGGAGGTGGAGGCGGTCCGGTGGATACACGAGGAGCTGAAGGAGGGCAGGGACCTGCACCTACTGGAAGCCGAGGCGATCGTCCGGTCCCTCTCCGTGGCCATGCATGGAGACCAGGAGTTCGTCATTCCCCTCCTGCAGCTCAAGGAGTTCGACCAATACACGACCACGCACTCCCTGAACGTTTCGGTCCTCTCCATGGCTCTGGCCGAACATATCGGCTTGTCCCCCAAGGAGGTGAAGACCTTCGGCATCTCGGGCCTGCTCCACGATCTCGGTAAGACCCGCATCCCGGAGGAGATTTTGAACAAGCCCGGGAAGCTCACCGACGAGGAGCGGGAGGTGATGAACAGCCACACGGTGGAGGGGGCCAAGCTCATCATCGAGACCGACGAACATCTCGATCTGGCCGCCGTGGTAGCCTACGAGCACCACATCCGCCTGGATGGTGGTGGCTATCCCCGCTTCGCTTTCCCTCGCCATTGCCACCAATGTAGCAACCTGGTCCACGTCTGCGACGTCTACGACGCCCTGCGCACACACCGACCGTACCGGTCGGCTTGGGAGCAGGACCGGGTCCTCGACTACATCCGGGAAGGGGCAGGGACCGAGTTCGATCCCCACCTGGCCCGGGCCTTTTGCGACATGATGGAGCGATGGGGCCCCAGGTTGGCCCAACTGGAGGACGAGACCGAACCCCTGCGCCTGGGCAAGGGCTCCGGGCCGGACGACGTAGGGGCGGTGGGCGACGAGAGTGGGCAGGCCCTTCCCGTGGAGCACGAGGCTCAACCGGGGGGCGCCGACGAATCCTGACCGAGGGGTGGCCGAAGGGCGAGCCCGAAGATCGATCGGCTGAAACCACCGACCTCCCAGGCGGGGCGAGCGGCGGCCCGGATTGGCCCTCCGGGAAAGCGGGGCCGGATGCCGGGGCCCTGAGTCGCTTATCCTCCGGCCCGGCTGAACTGTCGAAGCCGATCCCCGGCCGCCTCCAGCTTTTCCAGCGTCTTGCAGAACGCGAACCGGACCAGGTGACGGCCCTCTTCCGGATTCTGGAAGAAACTGCTCCCCGGAACTGTGGCCACCCCCCCGTTCCGTGTCATGTGTCGGGCGAAGGAGTCGTCGTCCAGGTCGCTGAGAGACGAAAAGTCGGCCATGATGTAGTAGGCCCCTTGAGGCTTCACCGCCCGGAACCCTGCCTCGGTGATGGCCTGATGGAGGACGTCCCGCCGCTCCCGGTACTGTTTGGCCAGCCCTTCGTAGTACTCGTCCCCGAGTTCACGCATTCCCGCCGCGCAGCCTTCCTGAAGAGGCGCAGGGGCTCCCACGGTGAGGAAGTCGTGCACCTTCCGGATCGCCCCGGTCAGGTCGGAGGGAGCTATGATCGTGCCGATCCGCCATCCGGTGATGCTGAAGGTCTTGGACGCTCCGGAGACGGTGACGGTTCGTTCCCGCATCCCGTCCAGCGTGGCCAGGGGGATGTGTTCTCCTTCGTAGTAGATGTGCTCGTAGATTTCGTCGGTGAACGCGTACAGGTCGTGTCGCCGGCATACGTCGGCGATGAGCTCCAACTCCTGGCGACTGAGAACCCGACCTGTGGGATTGTTCGGCGTGTTCACGATGATCGCCCGAGTGCGAGCCGTTACCGCCGCCTCCAGGGGCTCTCGTGTGAGCTTGAACTCTGGAGGGGAAAGCGGCAGGAAGACCGGCTCGGCTCCGCATAGGGTGGCGTCCGGCCCGTAGTTCTCGTAGAAGGGAGAGAAGACCACGACTTCGTCGCCGGGGTTCACCAGCCCGAGCATGACGGAAGCCATCGCTTCCGTGGCCCCGCAGGTCACGGTGATCTCGCTTTCCGGGTCCACCTCCATTCCGTACCAGTCCTGATACTTCCGAGCCAACGCCCCTCGCAGGGACGGCGTTCCCCAGGTGATGGCGTATTGGTTCACATCGTCTTGGATGGCCCGGCACGCGGCGTCCTTGAGCACCGCCGGGGCGGGGAAGTCGGGAAATCCCTGCCCCAGGTTGATCGCCCCGGCCTCCTGGGCCACCCGACTCATCTCCCGGATGACCGACTCGGTGAACCCGTGGGTTCGACGCGCGGTTCGCATGGACCCGTGATCGTTCATGACTCCCCCCTCTCGTCGTGCGTTCCCTGTCCGTCGTGGTCGGTAGCCCACCGTCCGCCTCCAACCCGCGGTTCGTCGATCCATTCGTTCTCTCTCGAACCCCGACCGTCTTCGGTCGGGCCGTTCCTTCCCGCCTCCCGGAACGCGTCATCCAAATCCGGAAGGGCCTTGCGAAAGGTCGCCACCATCTCAGGGTCGAACTGGGCTCCGGCCAGTTCCTCGATCGTTGCCACCGCGTCCTCCCACGGCACCGCGGGTCGGTAGGCGCGGGTGCTGGTCATGGCGTCCAATGTGTCGGCCACCGCCACCAGCCGAGCCGCCAGCGGAATGGAGTCGCCGGCGAGTCCGTCGGGGTAACCCGTGCCATCCCAGCGCTCGTGATGCCATTGGGTCACCGACAACACGAGGTCGTCTCCCAGCAGGGGCTCCAGAATGCTCCGGCCGACCTTGGGGTGGTGCTTCACCTCCACGAACTCGTTCGCGCTGAGAGGGGCGGCTTTGTTCAAGATCGCGTCGGGGATGCCGATCTTGCCCACATCGTGCAGTTCGCACGCCAGTCGAAGGGCCTCCCGGTCGAGCTCTTCTTCGTCGAAGCCTCCATGCTCCGCCAGAATGAGGGAATACGCGCCGACCCTCCGGGAGTGGCCCCGGGTGTAGGGGTCTCGGACCTCCACAGCCTTCACCAGGGCGCGCGCCCCCTTCAAGATCGCTTCACGGGCCTCCTCCGCGCGCTTCTTTGCCTCCCCGTCCAGCTGGATGCGTTCGGCTCGGTCTCTCAGGGACCGGCTTCGGCGAACGAGTGCGTCAGAGAGGTGGGACTGGAGCTCGGGCATTCCGAACGGTTTGAAGAGATAGCGGTCGGCACCTGCGTTCAGGGCTTCCGCGGCGATCTGGGCATCCCTGTGTCCAGTGATCACGATCACCTGGGTGTGTGGCCAGCGGGACTTCACGACTCCCACGAGCTCGTTGCCGCTGGAATCGGGAAGGCGGATGTCCGTGATCACCACGTCGAACTCCCGGGCGAGGGCCTTCACCGCCTGGCGTACGTCTCCCACCTCGGTCACATGAAAACCTTCTCGGTTCAGGTAGGTGGAGATCAACGTTCGCACCGGTGGCTCATCCTCCACCAGGAGGACACGCTTCCCCTGCCCGAACTGGGTGATCTTGTGGGGGAGGAGCGTGGTGGGAGGCGCCGATCGCCCCATCTCGTCGGGGGGGCGAGGATACTCCCCCTCCGGCTCCTCCTTCTTGATGCCCTCGTCCTGGCCCTCTTCCTTCCCCGGCACGTCGTCCACCGGGCGCCCGAACGCCCGGACACAGTTCCTGCCTTCGCTCTTGGCCCGATAGAGGGCGTGGTCCGCCGCTCCGAGCAGCTCGTCGGGCGAACGCATGCTGGGATGGTATGCGGCCACTCCGGCGCTCACCGTGAGGGGGCCGTGGGGAAGCCTGTATTGTCGCAGAGCGTCCCGGACCCGCTCGGCGAATACCATGGCTCCTTCCGTATCCGAGCCCGAGAGGATGGAGAGGAACTCCTCCCCACCGAAGCGGGCCGAGAGGTTCATCCGGCGGGTCGTCTGCGTCAGGATCTCGCCGAAGGCCTTCAGGGCCTGGTCCCCCGCGGCGTGGCCGTAGCGGTCGTTGTACGCCTTGAAGTCGTCCAGGTCGAAGAGGACCACGGACAGCAGCCGTCCCCGCTCTGCGGCGCCGAACTCGTTCTCCAGGGCCATGCGGGCATGACGGCGGTTCGGAAGACGCGTAAGGATATCGGTGAGGGCCAGATCCTCGACGGTGGCCCTCTCCCGATGGAGGAGCTCGGTTACCCACCCGATCCCGAGGGAGATACCGAGATAGGCCACCACCACGCCGAGAAGGATCTCGGGGACCTGTCGATCCAGAAGGATGACGGCCACCTGCGTGAGGGAGAGGGTGGCCATCCCGAGCGCCAGGGCGGTGGCCACCCCGCGCCAGCCTCGGTAGTAAGCGAGAAGAAACGCCGGAACGAGGGCCAGAAGCCAGAGGAGGGCGCCCAACTCTCCCAGGACCTCCGGGAACGCCACCGCGCCCACCACTGGGACCGCCAGGGCCGCCAGGGAAAGTACGAGAGCACGCGTGGGAACGGCCCGGTGGTGATGCTCCTCGGCTGCAAACATCCGTGGAAAGTGTTTGGGCCCGGGGGAGGGGTCAAGCCGCGAACGTTTCCGGGTCGGGCCCCACCGGACAGGCCTTCCCGGGATCCGCCTCCAAAGCCTGCAGGCGGGTCAGAGTCGTTCCCACCAAGCGGGGTCCACGTAGACGAGGATTTGCCACTCGCCGTCGGGGGCTCCCCGGGCCCCCTCCACGCGGAGGAGGTCGTAGAAGAGCCCGACGCCCCCCGTAACCCCGAATCGGGCTCCGCCGGTGGTGGAAACGTTCCAATCCCGAGCCACTCGATCCCGGAGCTCCGTGGCCGCTCCCGCCCACACCCCCGTGCGGAGGCGAAGCCAGGGATGGGCCAGGTCCCGCGCCCCCTCCAAGGAGAGCGCCATGTAGTGGCGGCCGGCGAAGCTCCGGTACGGATGCCCTGGAACAGTGTGGCGACCGCCCAGGAGAAAGTGTCTCTGCAGGGGCGGGGAGCCCGCTGCGGTTCCGCCGTGAAGGCGAAAGTGGAGGCCCGAACCCGGTCGTTCCTCCTTGAGGCGGAGCGCGGCCGAACCCTCGGTTCGTATGAAGGAGCCCACGGGCCCGCGTCCCGCCTCCATGGAAGCCTTCCATGAGGAGGGGCTCAACGGGCCCCCGCGCTCCCTGCTCAGGCCCAGGCGGGCCGACAGGAGGGTCCCTGGGTCGACGGGTCGGATGGGTCTCAGGGCCCGTCCCCCCAGGGGCGCGGAGGTATGGATTCCATCCAGGGAGCTGTGCCGTTCCCCTCTCGCCTCGGCCGTCACTCGCAGCCCACGCTCCCGCTGGTGGACGAGACGGACGTAGCCCCCGCTCCTATGGAACGGATCCAGGTAATCGTGCCCGGTCACGCTGGAGGCCACAGAGTTGAACATTCCATCGGCGCCCCGGATGGGCCCCAGATCCGAAAGGTGCCGGTAGGTCCCGCGGACTTCCACTCGAGTTTCGGGAGTCAGCTCGAAGGTCGTTCCGGCCGTTCCGGAAACCTGGGAGGAGCCGAAGGCGTATCCGCCGGAGAGGCGCAGGTGTCCCAGGCCGAAAGGGCCCAGTTGGACCCCCCCGCCGGCTCTCCACCCCTCGGCTCGGTTGAACCGGAGCGCCGATGAGGCATCCGGCAAGTGGAACCGGACGGCAGGAAGCCCGGAGGGGCGTGTGGAGCCAACGAGTTGTCGCCCCTGGCGCCGCAGCTCCGACGGCTCCACGCGTTCCAAGGATCCGGCCAGGTCTCGATCCCTCAGCTCGGCCAGCGGATCGGTGGGGAAGTCGTAAGCCTCCAGCTCCTCCTGCGGGCGCGTGGTGACCCGGGGGCCCTGGAAGAACTCCCTCTCCAGCGGGACGTCGAACTCGTACGAGCCCGTCCGCAAGACCGCGAGGATGATGGTGCCCACTCCCAGATCCAACCGGGGGATCTCCCGTCGTACCTCCACGGTCTGCTCGTGGGGAAGCCAGTGCTCCCCCTCCCAGCGCCCGTACTCCAGGGAGATGTGGACCCGGTCGTTTCGCGGGTCCACGTAGGATGAGGGGGTGAACGTGAAGTCCATCCTCACCAGGTGACCGGACGACCCTTCCAGGAAGAGGGATCCGACGATGGCAGGTTCGTCCGGGTCCTTGGGGCGGACCTGAAGCTCGTATACCCGGATGGGCTCCGGCTCTTCGGGGAGGGTGATCCGCACGGAGTCGGCGAGCCGGATGTCGTAGACCCGGTCATCCGCCTCTGTGGCGGCCAGGGGATGGGGCACGTCCCGAACGTCCATCCCCTCACCCACGTGGATTCGGTCCCCGAACCCGTGCTGAACCACGGTGAGGCGGTCCAAAAAGTACTGGAAGTCCCGAATGGGGAAGTGTCGTTCCTTGTGGTGGCCCACGATGACCTGTCGGGTGAGTCCGGGCGCCATCCAGTACAGATCCACCGCCACTTGGTCGGTTCGGAGAAGCGGACGCTGGTCACCCTCCTCCGGATCCAGGTAGAAGTAGATGTTCCCCCGGGTCTCGGCCCTGTACGTGGAAAGGTCGCCGCCGGCGTCGAGTCCCCGCCGAGCCTCCCGGCCCAGCTCGGCGAGCTCGAGAGCCCGTGGGCTGTTCCAACCCTCGTCCTCCGAGCTCTGGGCTCGAAGGGGGTCGGAGGTGCCGGCCCATCCCGACACGATCGCCGCCGCAACCGCCAGCAGTCGGCCCATGCGGCTGCTGCCGGTGGGGTTCCGGGTCGGGATCAGGGGTGAAGTGGCGTCGAGGACCGTCATGGCACCTTCGAAGTTGGTCTGGACGACGTTCGGAGTTGGCCTGGACGGTAGCGGCTACATTTCGGGCGTCCATGGGTGCCCCATCCTTTGAGCCCGACAAGGGTCGATGGGTTCCTCGGAATGGGACCGACGGTGCTGTCAGGACTGTTCCTCCCGGGGTCGACGGTGGGGACGATTTCCGGCCTCGAGCGGCCGACCCGACCACGGTCGTTCCTACCGGACAGAAGGCCCCGAGCCTGCACCCGGGAGGTCGAATCCGTTAAATTCAATGGCTCGGCAGCAATGGTCGGCCGCGGCCACGCGACACGGACCGGCCAGGCGGAAGACACACCCCAGGAACGATGAGGAGATCACGTGGATCCGGTTGGGAGCAGGCGGACGTTCGCGATCATCAGCCATCCGGACGCGGGTAAGACGACCCTCACGGAGAAGCTTCTCCTCTACGGGGGAGCGATTCACCTTGCGGGGACCGTGAAGGCCCGGCGAGCCAAGCGGCACGCCACGTCCGACTGGATGGAGATGGAACAGGAACGGGGGATCTCGGTCACCTCCAGCGTCCTCCAGTTCGATTACGGCGGGCTTCGTCTCAACCTTCTGGACACCCCGGGCCACCAAGACTTCTCCGAGGACACCTACCGGACCTTGCTCGCGGCGGATTCCGCGGTCATGCTCCTCGACAACCGGAAGGGCGTCGAGGAGCAGACCCGAAAGCTCTTCGAGGTCTGCCGGATGCGACGGCTTCCGATATTCACCTTTGTGAACAAGGGTGACCGGATCGGCGAGGACCCCCTGAAGCTCATAGACGATGTGGAGGCCGAGCTGGGGCTCCCATGCAGCCCGATCACTTGGCCGGTCTACCAGGGGTCGCATCTCCTCGGGGTGGTGGAAAGAAGGGAAGGGAGCCTTCATTTGTTCGAACGAACCGGGGATCACGGCCAGAGCCGAGTGGACGTCGAGACCGTGCCATTGGAGTCGGACCGGGCCAAGGACCGTTTGGGGGCCGACATCTACGAGCGGCTTCTGGACGAGCTGGAGCTCCTGGAGGCGGCGGCCACCCCGTTCGATCGGGACGCCTTCCTGGCGGGGGAGGTGTCGCCCACCTTCTTCGGTAGCGCACTGACCAACTTCGGGGTGGAGCCCTTTCTCCGATTCTTCCTGGAGGAGGCGCCGGCCCCCAGGCCGCGGTCCACGAGGGACGGCGATCCCGTGGACCCGCGGAGCGAGGCCCTGACGGGGTTCATCTTCAAGATCCAGGCGAACATGGATCCGAATCATCGGGACCGGCTCGCCTTCTTTCGGATCTGCTCGGGCCGCTTCGAGCCGGGCGCCACCGTGACCAACGTCCGCTCCGGCAAGCCCGTTCGCCTGGCCCAGCCACAACAGTTTCTGGCCCGGGACCGTCAAAGGGTGGAGGAGGCGTGGGCGGGCGACGTGGTCGGGCTCCACGACCGGGGTGACCTTCGGGTCGGAGACACCCTCTCGTCCAACGGTGGCGTGGACTTCGAAGGGGTTCCCTCCTTCTCACCGGAGCACTTCGCCCGGGTGCTCCTTTCGGACCCCCTGCGGCGGAAGCATCTGGATCGAGGCCTGAGGCAGCTCTCCGAGGAAGGAGCGGTACAGCTTTTCTACTCGGAGGAGCTGGCGGGGCCGGCACCCCTCGTGGCGGTCGTGGGGCCCCTGCAGTTCGACGTTCTTCTCCACCGGCTGGAGCACGAGTACGGGGTGCCTGCCCGGTTGGAGCCGTTGGCGTTCAGGGAAGCCCGGTGGGTGACCGGGGACCGGGAGGTCATGGAGCGCTTGGGGCGAGGGTACGACCGGAGTCTGGTACGGGATCACCGGGACCGCCCCGTCCTCCTTTTCCGGAGCCCGTGGGCCCGTCAGCAGGTGGAGGCGACCGAGGACGATGTGACTCTCCACACCGTGGCTCCCGACGACTGAGCCGTTCACCTTCTCTGGTTGGGTAGCTCCAGCCAGGGTCCTTACCTTGGTCGCCGTCACCTCCGAAGGAACTCCACTCGAACTTTTCCGGACCCCATATGGATTTGAAACCCGGCCGACCTCTCGATCTGCGCGAATGTGTGCAGCTCCTGGACGAAGCCCGCGTTCGCACCCTCTTTCTCATCGGGCCCCTCCCGGAGGCCGACCTGGCCGTGCAGCACTCCTCCCTCATGAGCCCCATCGTGTGGGACCTGGGCCACATCGCCCACTTCGAAGAGGTCTGGCTACTGGAAAAGACCGGAACGGGCCCCGATGGATCGGAAGGTCTCCGAGGGATCTACAACCCTTTCGACAACCCTCGCGCGTCCCGGGATCGGTTGGAGCTCCCCTCGGTCGCCGAGGCACTGGAGTACATGGGGCGGGTGCGGAGGGAAGTCCTGGCCCGGAAGGATCGCCTGGGGCCCAGGGACGACGATCCCCTGCTGAAGGATGGATTCGTCTTTCGCCTCGTCCTGCAGCACGAGTACCAGCACGACGAGACGATCCTTCAGACGCTCCAACTGAAGAAGGGGGAGCCGTATCCGGCACCCCGGGCCCTGGCCCTCCCGGAACCCGATGCCGGCTGGGCGGACCGGATCGGTTCCATGGTTCGGTTCCCGGGGGGCATGGTGGAAATCGGATCCGATGACCGATCGACGGTCTACGACAACGAGCGTCCACGGCATTCCACGGAGGTGGAGCCCTTCTCCATCGACGCGGCACCGGTGACGAACGGTCAGTATCTCGAGTTCATGGACGCAGGGGGATACTCGAATCCGAAGCTCTGGTCTGCGGAAGGATGGAAGTGGCTTCAGAAGAGCGACGTGGAGAGCCCGGGCTATTGGAGAAGGCGGGACGGCCGGTGGGAAGTTCGAAGCTTCGATCGGTGGGAGGACGTGGATCCTATCCGCCCTGTGTGCCACGTTACCTATCATGAGGCGGAGGCGTTCGCCCGGTTCGCCGGCAAGCGTCTGCCCACGGAGGTGGAGTGGGAGGCTGCCGCCACGTGGGACCCGGAGCAGGGGGAAAAGCGAGCCTATCCCTGGGGAGAGGAGCCGCCGGATCCGACTCGGGCGAACGTGGACATGATGGCCTTCGGGACCGCTCCGGTGGGGAGCTTCCCCGGGAACGTCTCGCCCGTGGGGTGCTATGGGATGATCGGGGACGTCTGGGAATGGACGGCGTCGGATTTTCAGGGGTATCCGGGGTTCGAAAGCTTCCCGTACCCCGAGTACTCCCAGGTCTTCTTCGGTACCGAGTACAAGGTTCTCAGGGGAGGCTCCTGGGCCAGTCGGCCGGGTGCCGTGAGGGGAACCTTCCGGAACTGGGATTTCCCCGTCCGTCGGCAGATCTTCTCGGGCTTTCGTTGTGCACTGGGAGGTGGGGCATGAGCGATGCGGTGGGCACACTGTCCATGCGGGAGGAGGTGCTCCAGGGCCTTTCGGGAGCACGCAAGGAGCTGTCGCCCAAGTATTTCTACGATGAACGCGGGTCCGAGCTCTTTGAGGAGATCACCCGTCTCCCGGAATACTACCTGACTCGAGCGGAAGAGGAACTCCTGGTTCGGTGGGTCCCGGGATGGATTGCGGAACTGGCTCCGAGGACCCTGGTGGAGTTGGGCGCCGGGAGCTCCAGGAAGACTCGTGTGGCCCTGGACGCTCTGAGGGACGGGGGGGGAGGGGGCTTGTTCGTGCCCGTGGACGTGAGCGAGGAGTTCCTGATGCGGGTGGCCCAGGAGCTTCGTGCGGACTATCCGTCCCTGGAGATCCGGCCGCAGGCTCGTGACATGACCTCGTCCCTGGTCCTCCAGGGCGATCTCCCACGACCCGCGCTCTTTCTCCTCCTGGGAAGCACTCTGGGCAACTTCTATCCGGAACAGGCCGAGACCCTCCTTCGTCGGATTCGTGGGGAGATGGTCGACGGGGACCGTCTGTTGCTGGGGATCGACCTGCGCCCGGGCCCCGGGAAGAGCGTGGACGACTTGGAGGCGGCCTACAACGACTCGCGAGGGGTAACCGCGGAGTTCAACCGGAACATCCTCCACGTACTGAATCGGCGACTGCGGACGAACTTCCGCCCCGATGCCTTCGAGCATCGAGCCCGCTACAACCCGGAGCACGGTCGGATGGAGATCGGACTCGTGGCGCTGGAGGATCAGCAGGTACGCGTTCCCGATGGGGGGACGATCTCCGTGGCCGAAGGGGAGGAGATCCGGACCGAGATCAGCTCCAAGTACGACCGCTCCACCATCGAGGGTTTCCTGGAGCGGGCCGGCTTCCGGTTGGAAACCTGGCAGCCGGACGAGGCTGAGCGCTTCGCACTCGTTCTGGCGGAGACGGACGGGGAGTGGCTGGAGGCCTGATACCCGAGGCGTTGGCCGCGCACCTTCGGGAAGTGGCTTTTCCCGGGGGAAGGGAGGCTTGTGTCGAACCCGATTCCGGCCGACTGAGAGTCGGAGTCGAGGTGGAAGCGTTGGCCCTCGACCTGGAGCGCCACGGAGCCGCCGACCTGGTCTCGACCGACGGGCGGGGAACCCTCGACGCGGTCCGAGCCCTCGCGGACAAGCGGCGCTGGCAGGACACGTCCTCCGAATCGATTCCCGGGTTTCGGACCGAGAGCGGCGACCGGATCGCTTTCGAGCCGGGCGGTCAGGTGGAGTGGGTCTCCACCCCATCGGCCGGAGTGTGGGAGCTCCTGGAGCGTGCCCACAGGGATCTGACCGAGCTGGATAGGGAGGCGCAGGAGCGGGGGATCCGACTGATCTACCGTGGAATGGATCCGCTCACGCGGAAGGAGGAGGCCAGCCTGCAGGTTCATGGCGAGCGCTACCTCCGGATGGACCGGCACCTTTCCAGGATCGGCCCTTGGGGTCGCCGGATGATGCGGCAGACGGCGGCGGTTCACGTGAACCTGGATTGGGTGGACCCCTGGCCGACCCAGTGGGCGCTGGCCAACGCCCTGGCTCCCATCACGACGGCGGTGTTCGCCAACTCCAGAATGCACGAGGGGACCGAAACGGGTCACCGGAACTACAGGGCCCATCAGTGGCGGCACCTGGATCCTGGTCGCACCGGAATCTGGTGGGCCAGGGAAGGGGACCCGGTGGCTCGTTACCTCGAAGCCGCATTGGACGCCCCGGCCTTCCTCCTCTCGGAAAGCTCACCTCCTCCCTCCTTCCGGGAGGTCGTGGAGGAGGGGAGGGCGGACCTGGACGATTGGCGAGCCCATCTCACTACCCTCTTCCCGGAGGTTCGGCCACGAGGGTACCTGGAACTTCGCTCGGTGGACGCACTTCCCCCGGAGCTACTGGCGGCGCCCCTCGTGTTCCTGGTGGGCGTCCTATACCACCCGGAGGCGCGAGCGCGAGCACAGGACCTCCTTCCGGCTCCTTCCGATGACCTGATGGCCCGGGCGGGCCGGGCCGGGATGGAGGACCCGGAGCTCGCAGCCCTGGCCGAGGAGGTGTGGGGATTGGCCCTGGAGGGTGCCGCGGATCTGCCGGATGTGGTCGACGGGGCATCGCTGGAGGTGGCCCGGGAGTTCGCAGCCAGGTACACGGCAAGGGGTCGGGACGGCTGGGACGCCACCTCCGATCAGCGAGGGGGGGGGACGACCGAGAGCTCGGACTCAGCCGTCGTCGATGGAGGCCAGGGGCTCGATCCGGGCTCCACCGTCCAGGGTTGAGGTCACCAGCGTTCCCGGGGGCACCGGCTGCCAACCCGATTCGTCGTCCAGCGCTTCGGATGCCACGATGAACCCACCATCGCCTTCCGAGAAGCCGGAATTGCGAACGTACAGGGAGTTCTGTTCTTCTTCCGTTCCCGCCCGGGTGGCCACGAGGGTTCGTCCGTCGCAGGTAAGCATGTTCAGTTGAATCTCGAGCCCTTCTCCGTCACCCAATTCGAGCGTTCGGTGGACCACCCTGGCCGTGGCCTCGGAAAGGCTCAGCCCTTCTCGGAGGCCCGTCTGCAAGAGGAGGAAGAGGGCTTCCGTGTCCGAACCTCCCTGAAGCTGCTGGTAGACCGGGTTCGGGAGGAGGGAGTGGAGCGGCCGCATGAGCGTTCGCCGAAAGTCCTGGATGAATCCGTTGAGCACGAAGGCCCACGGTCCCGATGTGAGGGGCGCCACCCCGGTTCGGTCCGTCGGGATGCCGGGGGTCGTGTTCCGGATCGCGGCCAATGCGGCACGTGCTCGCACCGTCCGGAGAAGCGGCTCCAGGTCGGGGTCGTGCCAGATGGGACGAGCTTCGGCGATTCTTACGGGCGCACCGGCCCCGGGAGGGTCCTCGGGATACCAGGCGACCCCGTAGCCGTCCACATTGACCGTGCCGTGGAGGAGCTCTCGGGGGCTGTGGCTCTGGTGCTCCAGGGAGTGTGTCCCGTGGAAGAGGAGGTCGGCCGGGGAGCGGGCCGGGCCCAGGTATCCCACCATTCGACACACGGTCCTATCCTCGCGGGTCCGGTTCGGCCAGGATCTCTCTCAGGAGGGTGGGGTCCACGTTGCCCCCGGACAGGATCGCCACCACCGGGCCCTCCAGCGCTCCGGTGATCCTGCCTGAGAGAAGCCCGGCGACCCCGGCCGCTCCGGCGGGCTCGGTCAGGAGCTTGGCCCGGCTCAGGATGAAGCGCATGGCGTCTCGGATCTCGTCGTCGGTCACCAGGACCACCTCGTCCACCCACTCTTCGGCCGCCTCCAGGGCCAGCGTGCCGGCCATGGGGGGCGCGAGTCCATCGGCCACCGTGTCCACCCGGTCCAGACGAACGGCTCGGCCGGCTCGCAGGCTCGCATGGAGGGAGGCCGCCCCTTCCGGCTCCACCCCCACGATGCGGGGTCCCGAGCCTCGCCCCTTCAGGGCCGCCGCGGTGCCGGCCAGCAGGCCCCCGCCGCCCACCGGCACGACCACGGTTTCCACCTCCTGGAGATCCTCGGCGATCTCCAGACCGACCGTGCCCTGTCCCGCTACCACGTCCGGTTCGTCGAACGGGTGGACGAAGACGAGTCCCTCCCGTCGTTCCAGCTCGAGCGCCTTCTCGAACGCCTGGAAGACATCCCCGTGCAGGAGGGCTCGGGCACCGTAGGCCCGGACGGCGTCGACCTTCGTTTGCGAGGCGGAGGCGGGCATGACCAGAGTGGCGGGAACCTGCTCGGCCCCGGCCGCCCAGGCCAGTGCCTGGGCGTGATTGCCTGCCGACACACTCACCACTCCCCGGCGCCGCTCCTCCTCCGTCAGCGTCGAAACCCGGTGAAGGGCCCCACGTACCTTGAAGGATCCGGTCTTCTGAAGGTTCTCCGCCTTCAGGTGAACCGGGGCTCGGACCATGGACCCGAGGGTTCGCGACGAAAGAAGGGGAGTCCGATGGACGCGTCCCCGGATTCGAGCGGCGGCCTGGGGAATCTTGTCCAGGAGCCGTTCCAGGGCTTCGGCTCGATCTCGTTGGGCTTCCATGGGTAGACGGTGATTGGGAGCGTGTCTGGCATCCGGAGCGGACGTGCACCCGGAAGCTAGGGTTCACCGGATCGGGTGCACAGGGGCTTGAGTCCCTGGATTTCGACCAATGTCTTCCATAGCTTCACGGGATCCCGTGGTCCGGGACCATCTGTCGATGGCATTCCCCGGTTCCGTGGCAACTCAGCTCCAGCAGGATAAAGCCCTGTGTCCCAAGCCGAACCCAGCCGCACCCTCCAGCTTCGTTGCCCCAGCTGTCTCGAGCGAGGATCGGTGCTCCTCTCCCCGGGACGCCGGACCACCGAATGTCCCGGATGTGGGGCGGACCTTCCGGTGGACCGGCCGGTGCCCGTGGACTCGGAGGACTTCGAGACGACCGTGGTTCGCTCGCCCGTTCCGGTCCTGCTGGACTTCTACGCGGAGTGGTGTGGGCCGTGCAAGTGGCTCGATCCGACCCTGGCGGAGTTGGCCCGACGGTGGGCCGGCCGGATCCTCGTGGTCAAGTTGGACACCGATCGAGCCCCCGAGTGGGTCACCGAATACGGGGTGCACAGCGTGCCCACGGTGCTGCTTCTTCGGGAAGGAAAGGAGGAGGGAAGAAGCCTGGGGGTGGAGCCCGAGGTTCTGAACGACCTGGTGGAGAAGGTGGCGTGAGGGGCGGCTCGGTGGCGAAGCAGGAGAGGCAGGCCGCGATCCTGGAGATCATCCGCTCGCACAGAGTGGGCAGCCAAGAAGCGCTCCGGGAGTTGCTCCTGAAGAAGGGGATCGACGTTACCCAGGCCACCCTTTCCCGCGACATCCGGGAACTCCGGCTGGTGAAGATCCCGGGCGCCGAAGGACACCCGTATTACACCCTGCCGGAGGAGTGGGAGAACACCCCTCCTCTGGAGACCCTCCTCCCGACCCTCTACATCTCCTCCGAGGGCAGCGGAAACCTCCTGGTGATCCGCACCATGACCGGCGGCGCCCAGGCGGTGGCCCTCGGATTGGATTGGGAGGGCTGGCCGGAAGTGTTGGGGACCCTGGCCGGTCACGATACGATCCTCGTCATCCTCCGGGATCCCGAGCACTTGCCCCGCGTCCAGAGGCGTATCGAAACCATCGCCCGGTGGGAACCCCGGAAGGAATAGCCGGCCCGTCGCCCCCGGCGGATCCTCTCCGCCGGGAGCTCTCCGGCCTCCCAGTCCGTCCCGGTCACGCCGTGGTGGCCGGAGCCCCTGCCTTCTCCGATTCCGGCGGAGCGGCATGCTCCACCCCATCCCGAAGCGTCCGTCCGGCGGCCACCACGAACCTCTCCAGACCCTCCATGAAGCTCCGGAACCCCGGGAAAGTCAACGACTGGTCGCCGTCCGACAGTGCGGCTGCAGGTTCGGGGTGCACCTCCACCATGAGCCCGTCCGCGCCGGCGGCGGCGGCTCCGTAGCCCAGGGGGGCCACCAGCTCACGAAGCCCGCCTGCGTGGCTGGGATCGGCCAGAACCGGCAAGTGCGTTTCCCGTTTGAGGATGGGAATCGCCCCCAAGTCCATCGTATTCCTCGTGGCGGTCTCGAAGGTTCGGATTCCGCGTTCGCAGAGGATCACATGGGTGTTCCCCTGCCGCATGACGTATTCCGCCGCCAGGACCAGATCCTCGACGGTGGCCGACATTCCGCGCTTGAGGAGGACGGGGCGTTGCACCCTGCCGACTTCCGATAGGAGGGCGAAGTTCTGCATGTTTCGGGCGCCGATCTGAAGGAGGTCGGCGTGCTCGGCCACCACCTCGACCTGGCGGGTATCCATCACCTCCGTGACCACGGGGAGCCCGTCCTCCCGGCGGACCTCGGCCAGGAGCTCCAAACCTTCCATCCCCAGGCCCCGGAACGAGTAGGGGGACGTACGCGGCTTGAACGCTCCGCCTCGGAGGGCGTGGGCTCCCGCGTCTCGAACGGCTTTCGCCGTGGCGGACAGCATCTCCCGACCTTCCACGGAGCAGGGGCCGGCCACCACCGTGAACCGGGAGCCTCCCACCACCCCGTCGCCCAGTGGGATCTCCGTGGGCTCCGCCACGAACTCACGAGCGGCGAGCTTGTAGGGCTTCATGACCGGGTGGACGGCTTCCACCCCGGGCATGGAGCGGAGGGGGAGCTCGGCTACGGGCTCTTCGTCGCCCACACACCCGATGACGCAGTGGTGCGCTCCCCGGGAGAGATGGGTTCGGACCCCCAAGGCCTCCACTCTCTCGCGGATCCGATCGATGTCCTCCTCCGTGGCATCAGGTCGCGTCACGATGATCATGTCGGTTCTCCTGCAGGGCGGATCGCCCTCGTGATGATGAAAAAAAAGCGGCCCCCGGAGTGATCCGGGAGCCGCTGAAAGCACGCCGTGTTCGCTTCGAACGCTTCTACACGCCGGACCCTCCGCTTCTCCCGTGGGGGAGCGGATACGAATAGACGGGGGCGTAGGTCGATGCGCCGAGCTTGAACATGGTATCGGAGAGTGTCCGAAGTTCCACCCTATGTCAAGGCCGGGGCGTTCCCTCCCTGGCCTGCCCCTTGGGGCGGGGGTAGATTCGGTGCCGGGCGGTTCCACAGGGTTCCAGGCCCGCCGGGGAATGGCTCCGGCCGGGAACGACCTGCGGAAAGGGCAAGCGCCAGGGCCTACGGCGGTCGGGGGGCGAAGAGAGCGGGCATCATGGAGAAGACGCGATGATCCGGGGGGCCGAGGAGGCGAAGGAGCTCGTGGGCCGGAAAGCGGCGGAGAGGGTCGAGGACGGCATGGTGCTGGGCCTGGGGACGGGCTCCACCGTCCGCCATTTCCTCCGGGCTCTCGGCGAGCGTATCCGATCAGGTTCCTTGACCCACGTGGAGGGGGTGCCGACCTCCGAGTGGACCCGGGCCGTAGCCGTGGCGGAGAAAATACCCCTGGTGGATCTGAGGGAGGGGGTGGAGGTCTCCCTGGCTGTGGACGGGGCGGATGAAGTGGCGCCCAACCTGGACCTGGTGAAGGGCCTGGGTGGGGCTCTTCTACGGGAAAAGATCGTGGCCCAGGCCGCGGGGCGGTTCCTGGTCATCGCCGACGAAGGGAAGCTGGTCCGGATGCTCGGGGAGACGAAGCCACTTCCCGTGGAGGTGGTTCCCTTCGGCTGGTCGGCGCACCTTCCCTATTTCCGGTCGCTGGGAGCGCATCCCGAGATTCGGACGCGGGAGGATGGACAACCTTTCGTCACGGACAACGGGAATTACGTGGTGGATCTCCGATTCGAGGG
>SKSR01000045.1 GCA_007122885.1 Gemmatimonadota bacterium | reverse complement strand
CTTTCGGGCCGCCCTGGAGGAGAAGATCCTGCTGGCCCGGTACTTCCGGAAACAGGCCCGGGAGATGGGCTTCGAGACGGGGCCGGAGCCGGACCTCTCGGTGGTCCTCTACCGGTGGGTCCCGGCGGAGGGCGATCCGGACGCCTTCAACCGGGAGCTCGTCCGAAGGCTCCACCAGGACGGCCGCGTCTTCGTTTCATCCACTACTCTGGGAGGAACCTTCTACCTCCGATTCGCCGTCCTCTCCTTTCGGACCCACCGCGAGACGGTGGACCTCTACCTGGAGATGCTGACCCGAATCCTCAGGGACCTGGGCGAAGAGCCTTCGGCTCCGGAGGTGGTCACTCCGTGATCCGGGCCGGAAACGGAGTCGGCGCCGGCACCCGATAGATGGGTACCAGCGGGGGAACGTCCTCCTCCCCCCCCTGCCATGCCTCCAGCTTCGCCAGGGGAAGCCAGGGGTCCATGGTTCCCCAGTAGACCACGTTGTCCAGGGTCTCGGGCTCCAGGAGGTGGGTCACCACCCGCCCCATCATCTGACCCACGGGAACCACGTACGTCCCGGGGGGAAAGCTCCGCTCCTCCCGGACCACATCCCCAAGCTCCAAGACCGTGGCCGCCTGGTGGTTGTAGGCCTCCTCGTGGGACACCCCCTCCAGGGTGTACGCCTCCACCTCCACCGTCAGGCTGTCCCGGAGCACCTCCACCGTGACGTTGTGCCTCTGGAGAAGCTCCACCGCCGCCACTGCGTCCCGGGGAAGCATATAGGCGTACGGCCGGGGACGGGTGGTGACCGGTACCGGCCGCTTGTAGATAGGCGCGTCCCGGATCTCCACGATCTCCCTCTCGTCGCCTTCGCCCACGCCGATGAGGTAGTCCACGGGCTCGGCCTCGGGCTCCACATCCATCTCCACAACCACGTCGCCCCGAGGCTCGCTGCCCGCCAGGACGGCCTCCTTCCGGGCCTGGTTCACCGTGTCCATGAGCTCGTCCGGATGGTCGCGGACAAACTCGAGCACGGCGGTATACGCCAGGAGGCCGGACCGGATGCCATCGGCCCGCTCCTGCCACCCGGGGGACTCGAAGAGGACGCCCACCGAGTTCACGAATCCGGCGTAGTTTCGGGAGATCCGCGCTTCGGTTCGGCCGCCGCGCCACGCGTCCTCGTCCCCTCCGGCCCAGAAGAACGACCGGAAGCCCTCCTCCCCCAACCGCTCGTCCACCCGGGGAAAGAGGTGGTCGTCACAGAGCTCGGTAAGACGGGAATCCGGATCGGCGTGACCGGGGCACTGGTACTTGATGTTGTAGGGGAAGGAGCCCCCGTTGTGGCCGTCCACGAAAATGTGGGGGTTCCACTCCTGGAATACGTTCCGGACCCAGTTCACCACCGAGGGGTGCTCGAGCTTCATGTAGTCCCGGTTCAGATCGATGCCCCACGCATTCCCCCGAATCCCATCTTCGCTGGCTTCGAAGCCATCCGGATTGAGCTGGGGAGAAACCACGATGACCATATGGTCCAGGAGGTCGTTTTCCGGAGTGCCTGGCGTGGCCAGCTTCCGCACCAGGATCAACAGGGATTCCCGGAGGGTCCGTTCACCCCCGTGGACGTTCGCGTGGAGCTCAACCACCGGGCGCCCGAGGGCCGCCGCCTCCCATCCCCGGGTGACTTGCGGCCGGCTGAAGACCAGATAGGGAAGCTCCCTCCCCTGCCGAGTCTCGCCGTAGATCCCCATGCGGAACTCGGCGGAAGCGGCCCGGAGCTCCTCCAGATATTCCATCATCTCGGCGTACGAGGTGTATCGGTCGAAACCGGACTCCTCGGCGGCGGTTCCGATCTCCTCCTGCCCCTCCAAGGGCGGGACGCCCACAGAGAGGGCGAGACAGGAGAGGAGGATGAAGGCGGACCGGAAGCAGGCACGGGGGTTCCCGAGCATCGTCACCTCGCTTGAGTGTGTTCGGATCGTCGCTGGTGTGGAGATTCTGGCCGGGGATCACCCTGAACGTGGGGCAGTGTTTCTCGGATCCTTCCGGAAGGAGCGTTCCTCGCGGCGAACCCCCGGCGGAGAGGCCGGGAATCCGGAGGCGGCGCCCGGCTTCATCCTCCGGCCGCCTGGGGCTCGGGCCGCTCCCCCTCCTCCGCCTCCAACCCCACTAGCCGACGGACTTCGGCTCCGGAGACCTCCTCCTGGGCCAGGAGGGCCTCGGCCAGCTTGTCCAGACCCTCCCGGTGCTCCTCCAGGAGGGAACGGGCCCGGCTGAAGGCCTCCTCCACGATCCTCCGGATCTCCTGATCCGCCTCCCAAGCCATGGAATCGCTGTACTCCCGTTTCTGGGCGATGTCCTGGCCCAGAAAGACTTCATCCTGATCCCCCCCGGGGGCCATCCGTCCGAAGGTCTCGCTCATCCCCCACGAGAGAACCATCTTCCGGGCCATCCGGGACGCCTGACGGAGGTCGTCCTCGGCGCCGCTGGTCACGCTCCCCGAAACCAGCTCCTCGGCGGCCCGCCCGCCCATGAGGATGGCGAGCCGGTCCGTGAGGTACTCCCGGGAGTAGATGTAGCGGTCCCGCTCCGGGAGCTGCTGGGTCACCCCCATGGCGCGTCCCCGGGGAACCACGGTCACCTTGTGGAGGGGATCGGCGTTGGGTAGGACCGTGGCGAGCACCGCGTGCCCCGCCTCGTGGTAGGCGAGGAGCTCCCGCTCGTCATCGGTGAGGATGACCCCTTCCCGCTCCAGACCGAGAAGGATCTTGTCCCGGGCCTCCTCGACCTCCTGATCGCCGATCTGATCCTTCCCTTTCCTGGCCGTGAGAAGCGCGGCCTCGTTCAGGAGGTTCCGGAGATCGGCTCCGCTGAACCCGGGAGTGGCCGCCGCCAACCGGCCCAGGTCCACGTCCGGGGCAAGGGGCTTCCGTTTGGCGTGGACCTTGAGGATCGCCTCCCGATCGCTCTTCGTGGGAAGGTCCACCGTGACCTGCCGGTCGAAACGCCCGGGGCGGAGGAGGGCCGGGTCCAGGATGTCGGGCCGGTTCGTGGCCGCCATCACGACCACCCCTTCATTGGGCTCGAACCCGTCCATCTCCGAAAGAAGCTGGTTCAGGGTTTGCTCCCGCTCATCGTGCCCGCCCCCGAGCCCAGCTCCCCGGCGCCGCCCCACCGAGTCCAGCTCGTCGATGAAGACGATGGCCGGCGAGTGCTCCTTGGCCTCCTCGAACAGCTTCCGGACCCGGGAAGCTCCGACGCCCACGAGCATTTCCATGAAGTCGGACCCGGACATGTGGAAGAAGCGCACTCCCGCTTCGCCGGCCACGGCCCGAGCCAGGAGGGTCTTCCCGGTTCCGGGAGGGCCCACCAGGAGGAAACCTCTGGGGACCTCCCCCCCCACCCGCTCGAAACGGCTCGGGTTCTTCAGGAACTCCACGAGTGCCTGGAGCTCTGTCTTGGCCCCCTCTTGCCCGGCG
>SKSR01000306.1 GCA_007122885.1 Gemmatimonadota bacterium | reverse complement strand
CGGGTCCGGTGGGACGGACGGCGGGCCGGAAGTGTCCTGCGGCAGGGCCGCCGGGACGAACGGCGGGCCCACGGTGTCCGCCGGGGGCGCCGTCCGAGGCGGCGGCGTCTGGAGCGACCCGGCCACCACCGACTCGGCCGCAGCCGGGTTCAAGGCCCCTGCCAGAACAAGGATGGACAGGGCAGGAGCGACGACCGTTCGACGCGGCACCGGCATCGGTGCGCTCATAGGCTGTTCCCTCAGGGTGCTCCCCGGCCGTCGTGGGTCCCTGCGGAGTCGGGAGAGTCGGGGCCGGGGGATTCCGGGCACGCCGCATCCCCTCCACGATCCAGATGGCGAGGGAGAGGGTGAGGTGCACGATGCGAAGGTGTTTCCCCGGCATCTTGATCCAGCAAACTCCGTGCCCTGCAGGTGCCGGTCCCGGAGCCCCGAACGCCCGAAGCCCCGGCCACCATGCGGTGGCCGGGGCTTCCGAGGGGCCTTCCGAAGCGAGTCGGTCTACCGGCCGGCGCGTTCCCGGGCCTCCGCGGCGCCCTCGCGCTCCGGAGCGGCATCCCCGGCCAGCTCGGCCAGCTCGCCGTAGTAGCGGGACGCCGCCTCGTCGTCTCCGATCTCGTCCGCGACCCGGGCCGCTCCCAGAAGCGTGTGATACCGATTGGGCCAGGTCTCCAGGGAGGTCTGGTAGGCCTCCAGCGCTTCACCCGGTCGGCCGGCCTCGAGGAGAAGGTCCCCGAGAAGCTCGTAGGCCGGCTGAAGGTCCCCGGGCGTGATCGGGTGCTTCTCCATCGCCTCCTCCAGCTCGGCCGCCGTCCGCATCTCCTCCACCGCCCCTTCCACGTCCCCTTCGGCGAAGGCGGCCCAGGCCGCCACGCTCCGGCGCTGCACCGCGATCCAGTCGCCCCAGTAGGCGTCCTGACGGTCCCGTGCCCGGAGCTCCAGCTCGCCGAGGCGCTCCGCTGACGCGCGAGCCGCGGAGGCATCCCCCGTGCGCGCGGCGCCCAGGCCCCGGGCCACGTGGGTCATGGCTTCGGCGGCCGGGAAGTCGTCCCAGGGAAAGTCCTCGGGAAGCCGGGGCTCCAGCTCGGAGGCCCCGTCCCAATCCCGGCGCTCCACGTGCCACCGGGCGGGGATCGCCCCCAGGGCGTAGCCGCTGATGAAGGTGGGCTGGTAGCCTTCCCGAGAGCGGAGCTCCTCCAGGACCTCCCTCGCGGCTTCGTCCTCACCCCGCTGAAGGTACCCGTACATCAGATAGTCCAGGGCGTGAGGGTGGTGGTGGGAGATGTAGCCGTTCACCGGGGCCTCCAGGGCCGCGTCTGCGGAACGCCGGTTCCAATCGATGACCGCGTCCCAGTCGCCGATTCGCACATAGATGTGGCTCGGCATGTGGAGGGCGTGGGGAACGGTGGGCGCGATGTCCTGGTAGGCTGCAGCGAAGCGCACCCCCGCTTCGGCGCGCGCGTCCACGTCGTGGGCGTGGATGCCGTAGTGGATGGCCCCGGGGTGCTCCGGGAGCTCCTCGTGGACCCGGTCCAGGATCCCGATGGCCCGCTCCTGTCGGTCGGGGTCGGCAGGGTCCACCGCCAGGTGGGCAAGAGCGTAGAGCGAGGCGGCCTCCAGGTCTTCGGGGACCAGCTCGTAGAGCTCCTCCATGGCCGCCTCCCACCGCTCGATCCGCTCGCTGAGGCCAGCGTCCGGGTCCTCGTAGAAGGCCAGGGCGGAACGGGCGTAGGCCCGTTCCCGCTCCGTCGGGGGATCCAGAGCCACGGCCCGCTCGGCCGGCTCCCGGCCCCCTTCCACGTCGGCGCTTCCCCACAAGGGCTGGAACCGGGCCATAGCCACGCCCCAGTGGGCCATAGCGCACTCTTCCTCCACCGCCACGGCTTCCAGAAAAGCCTCCTGGGCCTGGGCATACATCATGTGGTGGAGGAGAAGGAGCCCCTCCTCGAGACGGGCCTCCACCTGTGGGGAGCACGACGTGGTGAACTCCACCGCCCCCAACTCCGGGACGGCCCCTTCCGCGGGATCCGGATCCGAGACCGGAGCGTCCTCCGCCTGGCAAGCCGCCAGGCCCAGGAGCCCTGCCGCGGAGGCGGCGAGCCACTTCGAAGGGCGACGAATGGGTCGACGGTGCCTCATGGTCCATACCTCTCGTTCGGTGGCGGGGCTCACTTCGTCCGGACCCCGGGCGCCCTGCCGGACGCTCGGACCCCGAGCGGGAGGGGTCGGAACGGAGCCCGTCCTCAGGCTTTGCGAGCTCGCAGGACGATGGCTTGGGCTCCCAGGGAGCGGGCCAGATCACGGGTCCCCGGATCGGGGCTGTGAGCAAAGTAGTCCATACGGCAGAGAACCAACACCTCAGTGAACCCCGCGTCCTCCAGGAAGCCCAGGTACTCCCCTTCCTTGGTGGCACCTACGATGCACTCGGCCCAGAGCTCGGGCTTGCTGCGGCACGCCTCCGACGGGTCCTCCCCGAGGACGATATCCGCCACCTGGAGCCTCCCTCCCGGACGGAGGACCCGGTGGATCTCCCGGGCGGCCTTGGGCTTGTCCGGCACCAGATTGAGGACGCCGTTCGTGGTCACCGCGTCCACGGACCCGTCGGGGAGGGGGATCTCCTCGGCGCTGCCGTCCAGGGAGCGGACGTTGTTCGCCCCCATCGCTCGGGCGTTCCGCGAGAGCCGCTCCCTCATGGCCGGAGTCATGTCCAGCCCGATCACCTCGCCTTTGGGCCCGACCAACAGAGCCGCGATGAGGCTGTCGGTGCCCGAGCCGGCCCCCACGTCCAACACCGTGTCCCCCTCCCCGAGGACCTCGGCCGCGAAGGGGTAGCTCACCCCCGCGAAGGAGGCCACGGCTCCGGCGGGAAGGCGATCGAGGAGCTCGGGCGGGTAGCCTTCCACCTCGCACGCCGCCCGACCCGTGGGAAAGTGGAACCCCTGCTCCGGATCCCGGGCGAGATCGGTATACATCTTCCGCACTGCATCCAGGATCACGTCCCGCTTTTCGGATGTAATGACGACCATGGTTCCATCTCCTGGGGGTTGATGTCATGACCCGCTGCTTCCAGGAAGGGGCGGGCGTTCACGAAGCGTCCGGGACGTCGTGTTCCGAAAGGGAAATCTCGGGGGGCCGGGCCCGGCGGGCCCGCTGCCGGCTCAGGTGGCAGTTCCGGACGATCCGGAAGAGCCAGCCCCGGATCTAGCTCCGGTCCCGGAGCTGATCCCGGCGCTCCCACCCCCGCGCAACCGCATCGGCCACCACATCCTCCGCCTCGGCCTGATCCCGGGTCATCCTCCGGGCGGCGCCCAGGAGGTCGGGAAGGAGGTCCATGACCGCCTGACCGAACCACTGAGCTTCCATCCGACCATCCTCGGCCTGATCCATGGAGCGGTCCGCGCCTCGCACGCAAAGGGTCCAGCGGGTTTCCTTCCTCTACCATGGACGACGCCGCCCGGTCCGAAAGAGTT
>SKSR01000110.1 GCA_007122885.1 Gemmatimonadota bacterium | reverse complement strand
AGTTGGTTGAGCTCATGCTGGACCGACCCGACCAGGGGAGAATGGTCGGGGACATCTATCTCGGACGCGTGGAGGCCGTTCTACCGGGTATTCAAGCCGCCTTCGTGAACATCGGAACGGAGAAGGCTGGATTCCTCCACGTTACCGACCTGGTGCAGGATGAGGACTTGGAGGACGGAGACGAGGACCCCTCCGAAGCTTCGGGGCGCCGGGACGGTGCTGCGCCCCCGATCCAGGAGCTCGTGCGGAAAGGGGAGGAGATCCTCGTTCAGGTCACCAAGGAACCCATCGGCACCAAGGGACCTCGGCTGACCGCCCAGGTCTCCCTTCCTGGCCGATCCCTTGTCTACATGCCCTACTCGTCCCACGTGGGCGTGAGCCGGAAGATCGAGGAGAAGGAGGAGAGGGAGCGACTCCGAAAGCTGGCCCGCGACAACCTCCCACCGGATAGTGGCGGTCTCATCATCCGGACGGTGGGCGAGGAGTTGAGCCGCCGGAAGTTTTCGGGTGAGTTCAAACGGCTCCGGAGCACCTGGACGAAGATCCAGAAGAAGGTGAAGGGCGCCCGGGCACCCACCCTCGTCCACCGGGAGGCTCGGCTCGTGAGCGGGGTGATCCGGGACCTGTTCTCCGACAAGTTCGACGCGGTGGTGGTGGATCGCCCCGAGATCCACCGGGAAGTGTCGGAGTACGTGCGGGAGGTGGACCCGGAGCTTCTGGACCGGATTCAGCTTTATCAGGGTGAGGAGTCGCTCTTCGACAGTCGCGGGATCGAGGAGGAAATCCACCGGGCCTTCCAACGGAAGGTCTATCTGCCGTCCGGGGGATACATCATCGTGGAGCCCACCGAGGCTCTCGTGTCCATCGACGTGAACACCGGGCGGTTCACGGGGAAGGGTAAAAAGGATCCGGAGGAGACGATCCTTCGGACGAACCTGGACGCCGCTCGGGAGATTGCGCGGCAGCTCAGGCTTCGGGATGTGGGGGGGATCATCGTCTGCGACTTCATCGACATGGAGGCGCAGGAACATCGGGACCGGGTCCTCCACGAGCTCCGGACCCATCTTGGGCGGGACCGAGCCCGGACGAAGACCTTTGCGGTGTCCGAGCTGGGCTTGGTGGAGATGACCCGACAGCGGGTTCGCCCATCTCTCTTCCAGTCATTGAGCGCCGTTTGCCCTCATTGTGATGGCTCGGGCCGCATTTTGACCCCTCCCACGGTGGTCCGACGGGTGGAGCGGAGCCTTCGGAGGGCGGCCGGGGGAGGGGAACGCTCCGTCACGGTGCGCCTCCATCCGGAGGTGGCCCTCTACATCCTCGAGTCCGAGCCCGACTTCGTGAAGCGCCTGGAAGGAGTTCTGGAGCTGGATCTCTCCCTTCTGGACGACCCCCTGATGCGCGAGGACGAATTCCGGCTCCTGTCGGGTCCGGCGGGGCGGGATGTGACGAAAGACTACACTGCCGGATAAGATGTCGCGACGCGGTCGCCATTGACTCGTCCCCCCCGGGTCCTACATTTCATGGGTTCGGGGTCCTTACGAGAATACGGGACACCCGTTCGACTCGGTTGATTCGGCCCGCAGCCGCGAGGCCCAGTTCCGGAACCAGCGCGAAGGCGAGGGCGTATGTACGCAGTGTTCAGAACCGGAGGAAAACAGTTCCGGGCGGAACCCGGGGCTCGGATCCGGATCCCGTCCCTGGATGCGGAGGCGGGTGATACGGTCACGTTCGACGATGTGTTGCTGGCCTCCGACGGTGACGAGATCTCGGTGGGCCGTCCCACCGTGGACGGAGCCCAGGTGAGCGCTGAAGTGGTCGGCCACGGAAGGGACGACAAGATCATCGTGTTCAAGCGGAAGCGACGGAAGAACTACCGTCGCAAGCAGGGGCACCGGCAGGGTTTCACCGAGATCCGGGTCGACGAGGTCATCCTTTGATGTCCGTTGCCTCGACCGGTCGGTCGGGGCACGCACGGAACGGAGAGGAACCATGGCACACAAGAAGGGAGTCGGGTCCAGCAGGAATGGGCGAGATAGCAATCCGAAGCGCCTTGGGGTTAAGCGCTACGGTGGTCAGCCGGTTCGCGCCGGCGGGATCATCGTGCGCCAGCGGGGGACGAAGTTCCACCCGGGAAAGAACGTAGGACGTGGAGGAGACGACACGCTTTTCGCGAAGGTGGATGGTGTCGTCCAGTTCGAGACGTTCCGGAGCCGGCCCGCCGTCTCCGTGTATCCGGCCGAGTAACAACCCCTTACCGCCAAGGTGAGGGGGCGGCCCGGTTCCGATCGATCCGGAACCCCCGCTTCCGACTCCCCCACCACGTTCGCCTCGGTCCCGGTTCCCACCCGAGGGGCGAGGAGTTCGATTCTGGCATGACTCCTGCACCTATGATTGACCGGCCAACGCCGCGCAGGGGGGTGGGAGTAGCCGTTTGACTCCCACCAAACCCTTTCACTGAGGGCCTTTCCGGCCCCTGGGGCTCAATCCGGGCCCCCGGAACCACCCACGGAAATCCGAGGACTTGTGTGGGATCGTGCATGATCCCTCCGGAAATCGGTGGGTTCCGGGAAATAGATACGATGGAGGAGGAGTGGAATGAGCGACGAGCAGCGAAAGCGGAGGCTTCGGAATAGGCGGCTCCTCGGGGCGGGTGCAGCCGGGGAAATTTTTTCCCGGCCATCCCGCCAAGGATTCCCCGGTCGCTTGGGTGCTCTTCTGGTGAGTCCGGCGGGGCTCTCACTCATTCTTCTGGCGGGGACGGCTCTTGTGGTTTCCGTGACCACCTCCGAGGGAGAACCGGAGGCGAGCGGAGAGGCTGCGCTGGGTGTGGAGGAAGCGGCGCTGGATCTGGTGGACACCGAGCTCCCGGTCCGTGTCAACGAGCGGGTGGAGCGATGGATCCGGAGGTTTCTCACCTCCGACCGGGAGACCTTCGAGCACTACCTGGCGCGGGAGGGGCTGTACGGGGGAATGATCCGCGACCGGCTGCAGGCCCGGGATATGCCCGAGGAGCTCCTCTATCTGGCCATGATCGAGTCCGGTTTTTCCCCGTGGGCAACCTCACCCGTACTTGCGTCGGGGCTGTGGCAGTTCATGCGACCCACGGCACGGGCCTACGGGCTACGAATCGATGGGTGGGTGGACGAGCGGCGGGATCCCGTCCGAGCCACGGACGCTGCCCTCGACTATCTGGAAGAGCTTCACGGGGAGTTCGGATCCTGGTACCTGGCAGCCGCCGCCTACAATGCCGGGCCGGCCAGGGTCCGCTGGGCCCTTTCCCGAGTGGGTGGACAGCAGGCCGGAGACGATGAGCTCTACTGGCGCATCATCGAGCATCTGCCTCGGGAGACGCGGCAGTACGTTCCCAAGCTACTGGCGGCCGCCATCCTGGCAGAGCGAGCCGACCACTTCGGTTTCGGCGATGTGGAGCGGGACCTGCCGTATCTCTTCGAGCGGGTTCTCGTGCCCGGTGGAACGGCGTTGGACCAGTTGGCTCGAGAGGTGGACGT
>SKSR01000275.1 GCA_007122885.1 Gemmatimonadota bacterium | reverse complement strand
GAGGAGTTTCTGGACCAGCTCCTCACCTGGCGGGAGATGGGGTACGTAACGGCGTGGCGGGAGCCGGAGCACGAAACCTGGGACTCCCTCCCCGAGTGGTCCCGCGCCACGCTCACCGAGCACGCTTCGGACCCTCGCCCCCACCTCTACGAGATGGAAGAGCTCCAGAACGCCCGAACCCACGACCACCTCTGGAATGCGGCGCAGCGGGAGCTCAGGGAACGGGGGGTCATCCACAACTACCTGAGGATGCTCTGGGGGAAGAAGATCCTGGAATGGTCCGCTTCCCCGCAGGAAGCCCTCGAAACCATGATCGAGCTCAACAACCGTTGGGGGGTGGACGGCCGCAACCCCAACTCCACCTCCGGGATCTTCTGGGTGCTGGGCCGCTACGACCGGGGGTGGCCGCCCCGCCCCGTGTTCGGCACCGTCCGCTCCATGTCCTCGGAGAGGACCCGGAAGAAAGTGGAGGTGGAGAAGTACCTGCGCCGGTTCGGGCCGTAGCGGTCGGGGGTTCAGCCCCGGCGGACCGGGAACGACAAGACTCGCTCGCCACCGGAACGCCCGCAATGACAGAGGCAGATGCCGGCTCTGACCCGCAGGACGACCTTGACGGCCAGCCTCTCGGATGATTATTGATTCGCCGCTACGATGGGCGAAACCCTCCTTGGAGGTTTTTCCCGGCTGAGGTAAGTACAAGCGAACCGCAGGAAAGGAATGCACGACCCTCCGAGTCGAAGTTCGAAACACGCCGGCCACCGGCCTGACGCCCGGAAGGAAGCCCGGCTCTCCGACTGACCCCAATCCTGGTCCCCGGGACGCGTCTCGTCCCTCCAAGGCCCACCGGGAGTCCGTCGGACCCCGGCTCCACCCGGCCTTCAGACCTGAAAACCGGCACAAGCTTGATGGCCCCCCGGCTCCCGACGGGAGCGGCTCGTGTGCGCGTCGCACCGGGCCCCTGTCCCGTGGCGTGCTGAGGCTCCTTACGCCGGGACCGCGACCCGCGCACGACCCGGGTCGAGCGCCGTCATGGACTCCGAGGGAATCACTCCGATCCACAGAGCGAGAAGGAGATTCAGGATGCTGTTTCGAGCCATACCCCCTGTTCGGCGAGCCGCGGGCGGGCCGCACGCACGGAGGTGGGCGACGAGCCTCTCCATCACCTCGCCCGCCCTGGCGGTGCTGCTGGCCGGACCCTGGGTGCCTGCGTCGGCCCAGCAGTTCGTGACCGACGACGCGGCCCTGGCGGATCTGGGCGCCTGCGAGCTGGAGGCCTGGACCGGTCCCGAGGAGTCTTGGGTGCTCCCCGTCTGCCACCTCGTTCCCGGGGTGGAGATCACCGCCGGCGCCATGTTCGCCGACCTGGGGCGGGACTCATGGGACCCCCTGGCGGTGGTGGAAGCCAAGACCCTTTTCCGGGACCGAGGGGAGGAAGGATGGAGCGTGGGAGCGGTGGTGGGTACGGCCGTGCCCACCCAGTCCCAGTTCGCCCGCCCGGCGGAGGTCTTCGCCTACGCGCCCCTCACCCTGTACGCCCAGGAGCTCCCGGTGGTGGGCCACCTGAACCTGGGCTGGTCCGCGTTCCGTGAGGAGGCGGAGGGAACTACCCACACGGACCACTTCCTCATGTGGGGCGCCAAGCTCGGTGTGGGGGTCCTGCCCAGGATCGAGCTCGTGGGCGAGCTGTTCGGCTTGGCCGGAGAGGAGACCCACGCCCAGGCGGGAATCCGAACGGAGGTGGTTCCGGACCGCCTCACCCTGGACGCGAGCCACGGGATGGCGCTGGAAGGGGGTGGGAACGGCCTGGGGCCCCAGGTGGGGATGGCGTGGACCCCCCGCCCCCTCCGATGACCTGGGGAGCCTGTCCTGGACCGGACCGAACGACGCTGACGGCGGATCCCCTCGGCCGCCGCGGAACACCGCCGCTCGAAGGAGGAAGAGGACGATGACCCTGACGACACTGAAGGAACAGATCCGAGAGCTCGCCACCGAGCGGAAGTGGCAGGAGATTCGGGAAGCGGTGGAGGAATGGCCCCCTGCGGAGTTAGCGGAGCTGCTGGCGGAGAAAGAAGGCCCCCAGAAGCTCCTGTTCTTCCGGGCCCTTCCGCGGGAGCTGGCGGGACAGGTCTTCTCCCACCTGGATCCCGAAAGCCAGGAAGAGCTCCTGGAACAGTTCACCGATCGGGACACCCAGAGCGTGCTCGAGGAGATGGGCCCGGACGACCGGACGCGTCTCCTCTCCGAGCTTCCGTCGGATGTGGTGCGCCGCCTCATGGAGGCCCTACCTCCTCACGAGCTGGAAGAGGCTCGCTGGCTCCTGGGCTACCCCGAGGAGAGTGTGGGACGGATCATGACACCGGACTACTTGAGCGTCCGTCCCGACTGGACCGTGAGTAAGGCTCTCGACGCCATCCGGGAGCGAGGCCAGGAGTACGAAACGGTGGCCACGGTCTACGTGGTGGAGGAGGACGGGCGGCTGGTGGATGCCATGGGCCTCCGGCGCCTCCTCATGACCGAGCCGGAATCCCGGATCTCGGAGTTGGTCCGGGGACCCGTCGTCCGACTCATGGCTACCGACGACCGGGAAGAGGCGGTGCGGGCCATGGAACGCTACGACCTGCCCGTGCTCCCGGTGGTGGACCGGGAGGATAAACTCCTGGGCATCGTCACCCATGACGACGTGATGGACGTGGCCGAAGGGGAGTTCACGGAGGACATGTTCCGCCTTGCCGGGATCACATGGTCCGAGGAGGAGGCGGGCCGGTCCAGCCGGATCCTTGAGGGCTCCCTGACCGAAGTTCTCAAGCTTCGGCTTCCCTGGCTCCTGGTGGCGCTGGCGGGGGGCCTCATGGCCGGCGGCGTGGTGGGCCAGTTCGAGGAGACCCTGGAGGCGATCGTGGTCCTGGCCTTCTTCATTCCGGTCATCATGGACATGGGTGGAAACGTGGGAACCCAGGCATCCACCATCTTCGTCCGTGGCTTCGCCCTGGGGCACATCACCGACGAAAACGTCCTGCGTCACGTCTGGAGAGAGACGCGGACGGGCCTTTCGGTGGGGATACTGATCGGAATCGTGGCAGGGTTCGCGGCGTGGCTCTGGCAGGGCATGCCCGAGTTGGGGATCGTGATCTTCGTGAGCATGATCGCCACCTGCACCATCGCAAGCATGGTAGGGTTCGCGATCCCGTGGCTCGCCCACAAGGCCGGCAAGGACCCGGCCGCCGTCTCGGACCCCTTCATCACCACGATCAAGGACGTCTCCGGGCTTCTCATTTACTTCGGGCTGGCCACGTGGCTCCTGGCGGCCCTCCTCTGAGGGAGCCCGCCGTCGGAGGGGCCGTCGTTCATGACCAGGCAGGACGTGGCCTTGATGACGGCCCACACCTGAGCCCCGGGAGCCAGCTGGAGCTCCCGGGCGGCCCGAGGGGTCACGTGGCCGACCAGGGGGATTTCGGCGCTCTCCAGGCCCACCTCCACCATGGCCCCCTCCCTCCTAACCGACACCACCCGGGCCGAGAGAACGTTCTGGGCGGAAATACCCGAGGGGCGGACGGACGCCAGGAGGATGTCGGACGCGCGGATCCCTACCGAAAGCGTCGCCCCCACCTCCACCTCCGCGAGGGGCACCTCCAGGGAGAAGTCGCCGCGGCCACATCGGACCAGCCCCTCCTCGGCCAGGACTTCCTCTACCGCGAGAGGGAGGAGGTTTTCCACGCCGGTGAGCCGGGCCACCCCTTCGGTGCGGGGTCGACCCAGGACCTCCACCGGCATGCCTTCCGCCGTGACGCGCCCATCGTCCAGGACCACCACCCGGTCCCCGAGCGCCAAGGCCTCCTCCCGGTCGTGGGTCACGAGGAGGACGGGAATCTCCAGCTCCTCCAGAACAGAGCGGATCTCCCTTCGGAGCCTCCGGCGCACGTGGAGATCCAAAGCGGCGAAGGGTTCGTCCAGAAGGAGCGTTCGGGGCTCCACGGCCAGGGCCCGGGCCACGGCCACCCTCTGTCGTTGCCCGCCCGAGAGCTCGGCCGGGTACCGGTGACCCAGGCCCTCCAGGCCCATCCGGGCCAGGAGGCGCCGGGAGCGCTGCCGGGCGTCGGGCACCCCTCGGAGGGGATACGCCACGTTCGCCAGCGCCGATAGGTGCGGGAAGAGGGCGTAGCTCTGGAAGACGTAGCCCATCCGCCGTTTCCGTGCCGGGAGGTTCACCGGCGGACCCTCCCGGCCCCGGCGGAAGAGGATCTCGCCCTCGCGGACGACCTCTCCCTCAGCGGGCTCGGCCAGGCCCGCCACGGCGCTCAGGAACGTGGACTTTCCCGACCCGGATGGGCCGAAGAGGACGGTGACCCCGGGACCCGTTTCCAGGGACGCATCCAGGGTGAAGCCGGGCCGCTTCAGCACCACGTGAGCCCGGAACATGGTCATGCGGCTCCGGCCCCGGCCTCACCGGCCTCCCTGGTCCTCTCCATCCTCCCCCGGACCCGGGCTCCGGTCTCCAGCCTCCTCACCCAGAGAAGGCCCACGAAGGAGAGGAGGGTGAGGAGGAGGACCATCTGGTTGGCCAGGGCGTAGTCCCGGACCTGCACGGCGTCGTAGATGGCCAGGGGGAGCGTCTGGGTCCGCCCGGGGATGCTTCCCGCCACCATGAGGGTGGCGCCGAACTCCCCCAGAGCGCGGGCGGAGCCCAGGACCAGGCCCACCAGCACCCCCTTCCGGGCGAGGGGGAGAATGACCCGGAAGAGGACGCCGACCTCGGTGGAGCCCAGGGTCCGGGCCGCATGGATCAGCGCCGGGTCCACGCCGGCCACCCCCGCCTTCGTGGCCTGAACCATGAGCGGGAGACCCACCACCGCCGACGCCAGGGCCGCCGCCCACCAGGTGAAGAGGAGCTCCAGCCCGGCCCAGCCGTGAACCGGACCGCCCCGACCGAGAAAGAGGAGGAGGAAGTAGCCCACCACGCTGGGGGGAAGGACCAGGGGGAGCAAAATGAGGGTCTCCACCAGCGTCCGGCCCGGGAAGCGAGCCCGGGCCAGAAGGATCCCCAGAGCCAGACCCGAGGGAAAGAGGAGGAGGACGGCCAGGCCCGTCACCTGCAGGGAGAGGCGGAGGGGATCGGCCAGGGCCGGATCGATCATGGCGAGCCCTCGGCCTGGCCGGAGGCCGGCCCTTGCTCAGCCGCCGAACCCTCCCCGGAGGCCGAACCGTCCGCCGACGGGGGTTCGGGAACTCGGAACCCGTATCGCTCCAGGATGGACCTCCCCGTGGGCCCCAGGACGAAGTCGGCGAACGCCCTCGCCTCCTCCGGGCGCCGGGAACCGGCGCTCACCCCCAGGACCTGCTCGATGGGAGCGTGGAGATGGGAGGGGACCCGAAGGTGGCCCCCGGAAGCGGCGGGTCCGTCCGACACCAACGAAAGCGCCACCAGGCCCGCTCCCACGTTTCCGGTCCGCACGTACTCGAGAGCCTGGCTCACATCCCCCGCGAGGACGACCCGGCCCTGGATCTCCTCCCAGATCCCGGCCGACACGAGCGCCTCCCGAGCGGCCCGCCCGTAGGGGGCGTGCTCCGGGTTCGCCACGGCGATCCGGCCCACCCGGGGATCGGCAAGGTCACCCACCTCGTCCACCGTGACCCCGGGATCGGAGGCCGCCTCGTCTGCCAGGAGAACCACCAGGAACCCTTCGGCATAGAGACCTCGGGTGGCCGGATCCAGCTGGCCGCCCTCCATGAGGGGGTCCACGAAGGCCGGATCCGCCGCCGCGAAGACGTCCACGGGAGCGCCCCGTTCGATCTGCCGGGCCAGATTTCCGGTGGAGCCGAAGTTGAAGGTGACCCGCGTCCCGGTTTGGTCGTGGAAGGCTTCGGCGATCTCCGGGAAGGCGAACCGGAGGTCCGACGCCGCCGACACGACGAGCTCGGGAGGGTCCGTGGAGCCCTCCCCCCCTTCCACACCGCAGCCGCCCCCCCAGGCGACGAGGCCCGGAACGAGGAGCGCCGCCGCGGACGACCGGATCCGGCTTCGGGGCCGATGCCTCACGTCTCCCCCGGGTCGATTTCCGCCACGACGGAGCCGGTGGAGCCCACCTCGTAGCCGGGGAGGGCTCCCAGCTCGCGGCGGAACCGACCGCTGGCCAGGAGGTCCAGGGCCGCATCCACCGTCGGATGTTCCCGGGCCCATTCGGGGACCACCAGGTCGAACCGGACCGCCCTCAGGGGGACGAACCCCAGGCCGTGGAGCTCTGCCGCCGCCCGGAGGGCGACCCCCACCTGGGCCGCTCCCTCCGCCACGGCACGAGCCACCGCCATGTGGCTCCCCACCACCCGCCCGTAGCCCCGCACCTCCTCCGGCTCCACGCCGGCTTCCCGGAGCACCTGGTCCAGGAGCTGGCGGGCCCCGGCGCCCTCCTCCCGGTTCACCACGGTCACGTCCGGACGGGCCAGGTCCGCTCCCTCCCGGATGGCCCGGGGGTTGCCCCGAGAAACCACGAGCCCCTGCTCCCAGGAGGCCAGCGCCACCATCACCCCTCCCTCTCCCCTGAGCGCCGCTCCGGCCTGGGAAACGTTGAAGCCCGGCCCGCCCGGTTCGGCCAGATGGGACCCGGCCAGGTGGGCCGTCCCGTCCCGGATCCCGTCCAGGGCCCGGCGACTCGAAGCGGGGATCCAGGCCAGCTCGCCCTTCCGCTTGGCCAGATGGCGGGCCAGGACGCTCAGGGCCGGGTCGCACCCGAGGACCAGGGCGGTCTCCTCCACATGGGACTCCGACTCCCAGAACTCGGCTCGTGCCGTCCCCGGTCCGGGGTGGAGGAGGGCGTTCCCTGGAGCGAAGCCCGACTGTAGCCCCCTTTCCAGAGCGAGGGGATGGGCCACCCACCCCCGCTTGGTCCGGACGGCCACCGCCCGAGTGGGGCCATCGGGCGCCCGTTCCGAAAGACGGACCGGGCGGGTCCACTCCTCATCCACCACCCGGAAGAGGTCCTCCACCCGACACGCCAGCGCCGAGGCCAGCCGGAGGGAGGTGGCCGTGTTCGGAACGTGCCGGCCGGCCTCGATGGCCCCTACAGCCTGACGGGTCAGCCCGGCCCGGCGACCCAACTCCTCCTGGGAAAGGCCCTGCTCCCCGCGGACGGCGGCCACCCGGTTCTCGATCCGCCGGTCCGGCTCCCGTCTCCCCATGCCGTGCCCCTCGGTGAACTATTTACGTTTCAGAATGGAATGTACTCCTTCCATCGGGCGAGGAACAGCGGAGGGGGTGGGAAGCTTGGTGCGGAGGGGGAGGAACGCTCTCCACCGCGAACGACGCCCGGGGAGAGACCCGCCGGCTCATGGAGGGCTCGAGAAGGGGCGGGGTGACCCCTCGGGCCCAGGGAGCGTTTCGCAGGCCCAGGGAGGGACCCGCCGAACCCGTCAGGGGCCCAGTGGACCCGCCGGAGGCCCGGCCCGACCCGTCGGAGGCCATGGGAGCCCCCTCAGCGACCCACCGCTTCGGCCCGCTGGGAAAGGGCGTAGAGGAAGATGTTCACACCCATCCGGAATGCCTCCTCCCGGACCTCGGGCGGATTGTCGTGGACCTCCGGGTCGTCCCACCCGTCGTGAACGTCCGACTCGTAGGTGTAGTAGACGATCATCCGGCCTTCGTGGAAGATCCCGTAGCCCTGCGCCGGCTTTCCGTCGTGCTCGTGGATCTTGGGAAGGCCGTCCGGAAAGCCGTAATGGATGTGGTAGATGGGATGGTCCGAGGGGAGGGGCACCAGCTCCTTGTCGGGAAAGACCCTCTGGATCTCGCGCCGGAAGGCCTCGTCCAGACCGTAGCAGTCGTCGGCGTGGAGAAAGCCGCCGGAGAGGAGGTGCTCCCGGAGGGCGGCCACCTCCTCGTCGGAAAACCGGATGTCTCCGTGGCCGGTGAGAAAGAGAAAGGGATGGTCCTGCAAGTTCGTGTCGGTGAGTCGAACCTGCCGTTCCCGCTCGGCCACGGGAACTCCCGTACGCTCCCGGATCTCCCGAAGGAGGTTCGGGAGGGATGCCGGTCCCACGTACCAGTCCCCCCCGTCGTACTGGACGCGGGTGATGGTGAGGGTGTCGTCCCCGGGATCCGAGCCCAGTCCGGGCTGCAGCGACGTCCCGTTCAGGAGGAGGACGGCGGGGACGAGGAGGATGAGCGACTTCCGGATCATGGGGCCTCTCCACACGGGGTGTTGCAATTGGGTCCGGGCAGGGTGTCCCAGGCTCCCGGACGAGCCGGTCACTCAACAGGCGATCGGTGCCCACCGCCCGTTCCTCCCTACTGCCCGGGCCTCCACCGGGTTCCTGCTCCAACATGGGAGGCTTTCCGAGCGGCGGCGGACCACCGCAAGCGAGGGCTGAGCCGTGAGGCACCTGACATTGACACCTGAGCATGTATTCAGCAATACTTCTGGGTGATTCGGGCTGGACTTCCTGGGCTCCGGGGTGAGCCGGCCCGTCGTTGTCCCGCTCGCCAATAGGGATCCAAAATCGAGGAACGCCACGGGGGCCGAGAATGAACCCGGGGCCGTTCCCGGAGAAACGCGAATGACCAACGCCCCGGACCTTTGCCAAGTGCAGCAGGTGGACGCCCGGGCCGTGGAGCACGTCCTGGCGGCTCAAGCCGCCGAGTCCGACCTGGCCCACCTGGCCGACCTCTTCCAGGTCCTGGCAAGCCCCACCCGCCTGCGGATCGTGGACGCTCTGGCTCACCGGGAGCTCTGCGTCTGCGACCTGGCCGTGGTGGTCGGCGTGAGCCCGTCGGCGGTGAGCCACCACCTCCGCCAACTCCGGCAGATGCGGATCGTCCGTTTCCGTAAGGAAGGACGGATGGCCTACTACCGCCTGGACGACCACCACATCTCCGGTCTCATGCAGGCGGCCCTCGAGCACGTACGCGAGTAGCCGGTGTTCCGTCCACGAACGAGCGCTGAAGGGGGCCGGAAGAGCACCCGGGGAGGGGACGGAAGGAGCCCCGGCGACGGAGGCGAGCCCCGGAGCGGGGAGATCCTCCGGTTCCGGGTATTGGACATGGACTGCCCGAGCTGCGTCGGGCGGATCCAACGGCACCTCCACGACCTGGAAGGGGTGGTGGAGGTCCACGGGAGCCCCGTGGCCCGGACGCTGACCGTCACCATGGACCCGAAGGCGGCGGACCAGGAGCTCATCGTTCGTGAGGTGGGACGTCTGGGCTATTCCGCCCGCCCCTCGGAGGGAAGGGACCGGATCCGGGACCGTCCCCCGATCTGGACCACCCCCAGGGCCCGGAGCGCCGCCGCCTCCGCCGTCCTCTTCGGCGTGGGCCTTGCTCTCCGGCTTCTGGGCTGGGATCCGGCCCTCTTCCAGCTTCCCCTTCACCCGGTCCACCTGGCGGATCTGGCCTTCGTGGCCGCCGCCGGTGCGGGCGGCCTGAGCTTCTTCGGCCGGGGCTTGAGGGCGGCCCGGACCCTCTCGCTGGATATGAACTTTCTCATGACGGTGGCCGTTCTCGGGGCCATCGGGATCGGCGAATACCTGGAGGCTGGGGCCATCGCCTTCCTCTTTTCCGTGGCCCACCTCCTGGAGAACTACTCGGTGGACCGGGCCAGGGCATCGGTGGAAGCGCTCATGGAGTTGGCACCGGACACCGCCCGTCTCATCCGGAACGGGACCGAGGTCTTCGTTCCCGTGGAAGAGCTGGCGGCGGGCGACGAGGTGGCCGTTCGTCCCGGTGACCGGATCCCCACGGACGGGTCCGTGGTTTCCGGCGCGTCGGCCGTGGACGAATCCCCCATCACGGGGGAGTCCATGCCGGTGGACAAGGCAAAGGACGCCCGGGTCTACGCAGGGACGATCAACAGGGCCGGCTACCTCCGAATCCGCGTGGACCGGCAGGCGGAGGAGAGCACTCTGGCCCGGATCATCCGGATGGTGCAGGAGGCCGAGTCCCGGAAGGCGGTCAGCGAGCGCTTTGTGGAGCGGTTCTCCCGGTACTACACTCCGGCGGTCACCGTCGGGGCGGTGGCCCTCATGGCCGTCCCGCCCCTGGTCTTCGGCGAGCCCTTCGGCACGTGGTTCCTCCGGGGGCTCACCCTCTTGGTCATCGCCTGTCCCTGCGCCCTCGTGATCTCGACCCCCGTGGCAGTGGTTAGCGGAATCACGGCCGCCGCCCGTAACGGCGTCCTCATCAAAGGGGGGAGCTATCTGGAGGCCATGGGCGGAGTCCGGGCTCTGGCGGTGGACAAGACCGGGACCCTCACCTACGGCCATCCGGAGGTGGTGTCGATCCGGCCCGCGCCAGGAGTGGACGAGGACGACGCGCTGGCCCGGGCCGCGGCGGTGGAGAAGTCGTCCGAACACCCCATCGGTCGGGCCCTGGTGGACGCGGCCCGCCACCGGGGCCTGGAGGCCCCCTGGGACGTCACGGACTTTCGGGCCGAACCAGGACAGGGAGCACGGGCGTCTCTGGACGGCCAGGAATACCGGGTGGGACGCCCCGAGCCCGAGCCGATGGTCGAGGCCGGTGGAGGCCCCTTGACCGCCTCTCGAGCCCATCAGGGCATGGGTAGCCGGGAAGATATGGTCGCCCTTCGGGAAGAAAGCGGCTTCATGGCCACTGCTTCCGAGCTCGCGGAGGCAGGGGAAACGGTGGTGGGCTTGACGGACGGAGAGAGGGTCCTGGCCTGGTTCGGCCTAGCCGACCGTCCACGGGAGGAAGCCCGACAGGCCGTGACCCGCCTCCACGACCTGGGGGTCCGGCCGGTGGTGCTCCTCACCGGGGACCGGAGGGAGGTGGCGGAGGCGATCGGCGGCTTCCTGGGCGTGGACGACGTCCGAGCCGAGCTGATGCCGGAGGAGAAGGTGGCGGCGATCGAGGAGCTCCGGCGGCGTCACGGAGGCGTGGCCATGGTAGGGGACGGGGTCAACGACGCGCCCGCTCTGGCTGCCGCCACGGTGGGCGTGGCCATGGGCGCCGCCGGGAGCGATACGGCGCTGGAGACGGCGGACGTGGCCCTGATGGGAGACGACCTGTCTCGGCTTCCGTACCTTCACGCCCTTTCCCACAACGCCCGCCGGGTCATCCGGCAGAACATCGCCGCGGCCATCGGGGTCAAGGTGATCCTGGCGGCGGGGGTGCCCCTGGGTCACGTCTCCCTCATTGCCGCGGTCCTCATTGGAGACCTAGGGGTCTCCTTGGCCGTGATCGGGAACGCTCTCCGCCTGGCCCACCTGCGCCCGTAGGACTCCTGCCGGAAAGGGAACGTGCGGCCCGTGCTGTCCCCGCTCCCACGAGCGGAGGGCCCAACCTCCACCATTCGCAAGGCACGGTTCCTGCTGCCCTTTCAGGGGGTGGAGGTGATGGGTGGAGGAAGCAACCCCCCGCTCCAGGAGGCCGTCATGCTCGGATGGGCGCTCACGTTCCTGATCCTGGCCGTCATCGCCGCCGTCCTCGGTTTTACGGGGATCGCCGGCGCGGCGGCGAACATCGCTCAGATCCTCTTTTTCGTGTTCCTGGTGCTCCTGATCATCTCGTTCCTGGCCCGGGCAATCCGGGGGCACCCTCCCACCTGACGGGTCCGTTTCAGGTGGCCTTGCGAAGGCCCAGAGTGAGGGCGAGGAGTCCCCCGATCCCCAGGATCGCGGAGATCCAGAGAGGGACGGGCACCCGCTGCTCCTCCTCGGCCGTCACTTCCAGGGGTCCTACGTCCAGGACGGTCTCCTGCGTCACATATCCGATCCCTTCCAAGAAGAGGGCTCCCGCGCTCATGGCGAGGAGTACGAGTCCGAAAACGATCCACGCTGTGCGGCCCATGATCCACCTCCCGAATGTGCACCGCATCCTGGGATCACGAACCGTGCCAAAGTCGTGGGACCGGCGCTCGAACCCGCCCGGGCGCAGCGGCCCGGGCAGGTCCCCTACTGCGAAGGGGCCGACCGAAACCCTCTCGTAATCCGGGAGGGACCCTTCCTCCGCGCCCCGCCGGCCTGCGGAGGGCCCGCCTCAACTGTGGAAGGAGCCATATGTCCGATCACACCCATCGCCAGAATCGGGCCGGGACGCGGGAAGCCCTTAGAACACCCGGTCCTCACCGGAACCGTCGGGCTTCCCGGGCACGGGATCGGGAATGCACGGGGTGCCACCTTGATTCTTGCAACCGAGGAGTATATAGTGCGCCGACCTCCCCGACCAAGCGGCTGGCGAACTCGGATTCGACGGGAAACCGTCGGAGCCGGGGCCGCCCGTCGAGGGGACGTGCGAGCTGGTATTCTTCCAACCCCGGGGTCAGATGAACGAGCGTAAGGCGACCGCTCCCCCGGAGGGAAGGGAAGCGGCCCACAGCGCCTCCGGTCCCCCCTCCGACGACGCGCCGCACGGCCGTCCAGGGAACCCTGAAGCTGGGCAGCCCACTCACCTTCACTCGACTTCGGGCACCACTCATCCCCACCGCACCCGGGAGTCCGACGACCGGGCGCCCCGACCTTCCCAGCGGATCGAGAGACCGGCCCTGACGGACTCGCCGCCCACTGAGGATGACGCCACTGCCGGATTCCGGTTCCCGGACCCGGAAGGCTTCCGCCCCGCTTTGGCGGCGATCCTAGGCGACACCTCCCGGGGAGCGGGCCGGAGGGGAGGGCTTCCCATGCGCATCTGGGTCCCCGGGTGCGGGACGGGAGACGCAGCGTGTTCCCTGGTGGTGGCCT